>JAFAVL010000758.1 GCA_019242465.1 Chroococcidiopsidaceae cyanobacterium CP_BM_RX_35
CTGGACGATTGCGGAGTAGATTTGGATCTTCAGGGGGAATTTTGCTATCGGGATCGTCATCTGGAAAGCCGACAAAACCACCTAGAGGAATCGCCCGGATAGCATATTCTGTTTCTGTACCTTGGTATTTCCACAAAACGGGACCAAAGCCTAGAGAGAAGCGATTGACGTGAATCCCCTGAGACCGTGCGGCAATGAAGTGTCCCAGTTCATGTACCACGATGAGGAGAGCTAAAACTGCGATCGCTGCCAAAACTGACATAGCAAACTTTAATCTTATTCAACATTTCTTCAATTCTAGATTGTTACACCTGTTAGAGGAACTCACGCTGTAGGTATGGTTGCAGTACTGCTGGCACTCGCACCTTCGTCCCCTCTTGTTGATAATTCTCTAGAATTGCTGCCATAGTGCGACCTACTGCTAAGCCGGAACCGTTGAGCGTATGCACGAGTTGGGTACCTTTCTTTCCAGCCTCTTTAAAGCGTATACCACCACGTCGGGCTTGAAAATCTTGGCAATTGGAACAGCTGGAGATTTCTCGGTATTTCCCAGATGAAGGCAGCCAAACCTCCAAATCATAAGTCTTTGCCGCTGAAAATCCGAGATCGCCACTACACAACTCAACCACCCGGTAGGGCAATTGCAACGCTTGTAGTATAGCCTCAGCATCCTGCACTAGCTTTTGATGTTCTGACTCGGAGGTGGTGGGGTGAACCAGTTTCACTAGCTCAACTTTGTTAAATTGATGCAGTCGAATCAAACCTCGCGTATCTCGTCCGTAGCTACCAGCCTCTCGACGAAAACAAGGGGTATAGGCACAGTGATAAATTGGCAGGTCTTCCATCGTCAGGATTTCCTCGCGGTAGAGATTGACGAGAGGAACTTCCGCAGTAGGAGTAAGCCACAGGTCATCTTGATCGCATTTGAAACTTTCTTCAGCAAACTTCGGTAATTGCCCTGTCGCTGTAAGTGACTGAGTGTTAATCAGAAATGGGGGCATGACTTCAACATAACCAGCCGCCACTTGCCGATCGAGCATGAACTGAATCAGAGCCCGTTCGAGAGCAGCACCAGCTCCTATGAGGGTGACAAAACGGCTTTGGGCAACTTTAGCAGAACGCTCAAAGTTGAAAATACCCAAGCTTTCGCCAAGTTCCCAGTGAGGTAAAGGATTAGGGTTTGAGGGGATATACTCTTCCCCCCAACGTCGCACCTCTACGTTATCATCCTCATTCCTACCAATAGGTGTAGAGTCGCTGGGTAAGTTAGGCAGCGATAGTAAGAGCGCTTCTATTTGAGTTCTCAGGTCTTTTTCCTGAGGTTCTAGTTCACTCAACTGAACTTTAATGGCATTACCTTCTTGCCGCAAAGCTTCAATTTCCGGAGCTTGAGGATGACCCAGAGCTTTAATTTTCTGACCAACTAGTCTACCAATCTCGTTGCTCTTAGCTTGGAGTTGCGATCGCATTCCCTCCAGTTGCCGTTGTTCTCGATCCAACTGCAATAGAGGTTGAATATCGTAATCACCGCGACGATTCAACAACTCCTGCACTAATTGTGGATTTTCTCGAATCTGTTTAATATCCAGCACGGACCTTTCTTTCGCTGCTCCTATCATAAACCAGCATACACCGCGATGCTCCCCTGCTCTCTTCCCTCCCCCTACCCCCCTGCTCCCCTGCTCCCTGCCCCCTTGCCCTCTTCTCTACTTCACCCGATTGAGCAGAACCAGCGAAGCAACTAGCCCAGCAAAGTGGGCAGCAACGATGTTTGTATTTGCTTGTACTACAAAGATATCTACTGGACGGATGACCTCAGCGGGGTTGGAGAGTACCGCTCCGACTCCTTGGGGTAGGGACAATGACCTAAGTAGGAGAGCACCAGCAATAGCTTGCGCTCCTACAATAGTCAGCGACATTCCTACCAAATTCACCAGCAATCCAAACCATAGGATACGAATCGCATCGGCTTTGCGCGGACGTTGGCTAGCGTTGGGAGATTGTAGCTGTCTGCCGATTCTGGTGTAGCGGAAAGCAAGATATCCGCCTAAGCCTAGGGTAGCAACTCCAACCACTGCAAAGAAGATACCGAACCCCGTCCCCGAACTTTGCTGGTTTTGGGCACCTGCCACACCGCGACTAAAGCTAGCAAATAATAAAACTATGACTGAAATTATGCCTAGGACTAGCTGAATCCATAAGCTAGCCCAGCCCGCGAATCGAAAAAACACAGCAATTTGCCGGAGCGCTGAGGGGAGCGATTGAGAGTCTGGCTTTTCTGGCATGTTCGTCCCTAATGGGCGTGACTAAGATCGATCCTTATCACGCTTAGCTCCCTCTACTAAAGCATCTCAGGAGAGACTAGAGACAAGAATCCACACTCTATTTTTTTGGCTTGCAACTTTCTCATCTCTTAGCAGATTTTTTTTACCATTAGTCTAAGTATAAAATTCAGTGGTTGTTGTATATTATATATTACCGAAAGGTATAACACTAAGAAAGTATCGAGCTGCTGAGGCGCTTCTTGCTTAGCGGTGAAGCTGAAGCGCGACAGAACACTAACAAGCATGAAAGGACAGGCTTGATGGCAAATGTTTAGTAGGTCGAACCTATGCAACTTGAGGATATCTACAAGTTCTTTCAAAGCCCTCCTCCAATTTATCTATGTCAGGAATTAGCGGTGTGTTATGTCCTATCAGTGTTGTTAAGGGGAGAATCTTACGGAACAGAGCTAATCCAGCAACTGGAGAGTGAACACCCACTCTATCGACTTTCTGATACAGTCCTATACGGAGCACTGAAATTTCTAGAGGATGAAAAGGCGATCACTGGTTATTGGAAGAAAGTTGAGGGACGCGGACGTCCTCGGCGGATGTATCAAGTCTCTCCTCAATGGCTAATGCCTGCTGAGGACTTAGCTGGTCTTTGGCATGAATATGCGCATCGAGGGCTACGGGTAACGAACTATAGTTGAAGAAGTTGCCGCATATAACAAACTGTCGTGAATCCTGCTATTTTCTCATCCACCCTCTTATTAACCTTGTTGTTATTTGTCGGGTTGTTTTTCTTTATCCGTGCCTCGGTCAAAGAGCGAATACAAGAGGTCAAACTCATATCTGAGCAAGCTCAAGAAACTCTAATGGCTCAGTTGCAACAATATATGCAAGAGCGTTCCTACCAAGTGGCGAGGGTAGATGCCCAGCAGAATCAAGTCACGTTTGAAGGCTTTGTCCGACCCAGCGTGTTTCTAGCAATTTTTCTGACAGCCTTGGCAGCAGCCGGAATTCTTTGTCTATCACTGGTTTTGTCGCTGCTGTTTCCCAGACTGAGTGTGTTTGTTCTCGGGTTAGTGCTACTATCACCTATAGCTGGCGTTTTTTACTGGAAAAGAGCGGGACGTAGAGAACAGGTGTTGCTCAAGCTAGAAGCAGTAGGTAGCGAAACATCCCAGCTGCAAAGCCAGCTTACTGTCATTGCCCACCGCGACGAACTCCTTGAGCTACGAAAAGCACTAAAGTTATAACCCCTGAGAAACTAATATTTCTCAGGGATTACAGCCCTATAGCCATCGATTCAGTCTCAACGGCTGCGCACAGCAACAGGTTCCTTCTCCGGCGGGTTTTCTAACACCCGCAGACTAGGAAACAAGAAATGATTTTCTTCCACGTATTGCGCCCCAAATAGCCCCTTTTCTGCCCAGAAATAACGGTCTGTTGTGTGTTCATTCCGTTTAACGAGTAGCAGCGCTGGTGGCGAGATCCCCTCAGCCTGAATAAACTTTCGAGCTGCTGTGACGGGTTTCTCTTCGCCACTTTCGATGCTATATTGAGGCACATGCTCGAGGATACGGCGCCCCTCTTGGCGACGACGACTTTTGCGCTTCCGTCTCCTTGCCAACCTCTTGCCCTCCTACTATTTTACACTGGCGATTGTAGTTATGGTTACAAAAGCCGTCGCCAGTATATCTGCTTGAATTCAAAATATCAACCTGTGTTAAGTTTATGATACAAATATCAGAATGAGAGGCAAAAGTCCAAACCTGAACTATCTCTTAGAAAATTGCCCCTGTCTAGAGCCACAAATCAGAATTGGGAAAGTCTTAATAAGATAGAGAGAATAGAGTTACAGGCAACTGTCATGCTGCAGTTGATGAGTTAAGGTTGACTTCATGCTAACGTCTGCTAGTTCTGAGTTTATTACTCTGTGTCGCTCCCAAGTTGCCTTACTAAATCAAGGACTAGGAGCAGATCTGAGTATTGTGTACTTGACAAAAGAACTGGTGGAGGGAGAGATGTCTAAAGCAGGGCTGATTCCAGTGGTGGCTTACCCAGAAGCAGGCATGTGGGCAGGGGCAAATACTTTAGCGCTCCTGCCAGCAGCAACGAGCGACGACTCCTTAATCTTAGAGACACCCGCGGAGACAGAGATAACATCTGTAGCAGTACCTATCCAGTTACAGGAGTCAGACCACTTTCTCAAGAGTGAACACTCAATTGTTTTACCCCTAATTCATGAGGGAGTGGTGCTGGGATTATTGGTGACAGGTCGGGAAGACAGAGCTTGGAGTGAGCGAGAGCGTTCGGAAATAGAACGGATTGCTCAAACCCTGACGCTGGCTAGATTGCTAGATCAGCAGCGAGAATGGGCTTTGGCAAAGCTGAGTCAACAGCAACGCCTGCAAGCTGAGCAGCGCGATTTGCTCCACAACCTATTGCACCAGTTCCGCAATTCCTTGATGGCTTTGCGGACGTTCGGCAAATTGCTGCTTAAGCGTCTCATACCAGGAGATAGCAACCATGGAGTCGCAGCTAACCTGGTGCGGGAGAGCGATCGTCTGCAAGATTTACTCCAACAGTTTGATCAGGTGATCGACCTGACGCTAGACGACTTGAAGCTGAACAAATCGTTGCTGCCAGCGCCGCTACTCATGGAAGCAACGCTACAGCCAGCCACCAAACCCATGCTGTTGTTGCCTGATGCTGAGGCTAAGGCAGATACTTCTTGCCTGGTGGCTGATGTCCTAGAACCACTGTTGGCGTCAGCTCAGGCAATCGCTCAGGAGCGCCATCTTGGCATCCGAAGCAAAATTCCTCCCAACTTACCGCCAGTCAGGGCAAACGCTAGGGCATTACGGGAAGTTTTAAGTAATCTCATCGACAATGCTTTGAAATACACACCATCTGGCGGACAAATTTCTATTGATGCTGGGCAAGAGCGGGGGAATTTGCAAGGTATTGCCATTAGTGACACTGGACCAGGAATTCCCCCACAAGATTTGAATCGTATCTTTGAGCGGCATTATCGGGGGATACAGGCAGAAACCGAAATTCCTGGGACAGGGTTAGGTTTAGCAATTGCCAAGGAGTTAGTTGAGCAGATGCAAGGAGAAATAGAAGTTAAGAGCCCCACTTGGTCCTATACAGAAGGTTCAGAGACTAGCCCTGGAACGACTTTTACCGTTTGGTTGCCGTCTCTGTCAAAGATCTGAATCTACCAGATATCTCTACATCTGCTCGCTCGCCTACCTACAGCACGCTAAGCGAATGCAAGTAATGCTGCAATAGACCAATAAACACTTCTGGTACCTCTAGATGCGGTAAGACTCCTGCTTGCGCTATGGTTTGAAAGTCTCGAATTGCTTGAGGATTTAGCTGTGCCAAACGCTTTCCTAGCTTGACACTGGTAAATTGCGCCTGTTCGCCCCAGAAGATAACCGTAGGTACAGTAAGTTGCTGCATATATAGAGCCAGGTCAAAGTAAAGATCTCCTCGCAGAAAAGCTAGAGCTGCATATTCAGCATGAGGTTGTTGGGCTGATGCCAAATAAGCCTCCACCATCTCTTGAGACACTCGCTCTGGTTTGGCAAAGAGAAACTGCTGCAAGAAGTTGGACACAGCAACTTCATTTTTAGCACCAAGGGCATAAATCAAGCGATCTAACAATGGCGTACTGATCACCTGTAGTGGGAGTCGGCGACCTGCTCCCTGCCCAAAGTCATCAAATCCCGATGGGCAAACAAGCAACAGCGCTTGGAATAAATCTGGTTGTTGAATTGCTAGGCGGATAGTGAGAGCAGCCGTCAGGGAAGAGGCAATGACTGTTACGGGCGAATGACTTCTCTGTTGGATAAACTCTGCCAGCGTTGTTAGATAGTCAGCAATTTGGTAATCTCGCACTGGATGAGCCGACTGACCCCAACCAATTAAGTCTGGAGCTAATATGCGATAATCACTAGCAAAGGCAGGGTAGACTTTCGACCATTCGTAAGCAGAAGCACCGCCGCCAAAGTTGTGCAGAAATATTAATGGAGTTGACCCCTCAGTGTCTGAAATTGACCAAGGCGCAAACATCTGGGTGTAGTAAACCATTGAACCCAAAGATGTTTCTATAACTTGCTGCCCGAAGCCAGAGGGATGAAATCGCAGCAGGTTTTTCAAAACGGTCGATTGTGGTGCATACATCTTGCTGCTCTGTTGGAATTTGCATAGCTCTTAGGAGCCAAATCAAACGAAGTGCATCAACTACGCGACATTCAATCCTACCTATACACCCAAATTCCGCTTTCAAAGGCAATACACATTTGTGTTGCAACCTTCGATTAGAGCGACATTCAATTCAGTGCTCCCATACCTGCCTAATTGTTCTACGTTAAACCGCTGTATCCTCTCGGTTAAGCTGGCGCTCAATCGTATCGATAGCTGCGTTGATTCCTGCTAATCTAGTTTCTAAATCGTCCCGCATCCACTTAAGGAACTTGAGTTTGCGTTCCTGATAGGTTTTATGAGAGGGAGGCTCAGTACCCCAGCAAGCGTTACCCCAGAAAGGAAACATAGTCCACCTTGAAAGCTTCTTTACTACTATCTTGACCGAAATTTCTCGCAATGGCTCGATCAAAAGAATAGCGGTTCCCATAGTCTCCTAACTCTAGTTCATTCAGCCTATCTGCAATCACATACTTGGTAATAAAGCTGGTTTAGCGAAAGCTCTCAAATGAGTAGCCTGCAACCATTCCAGGTGCAGGCTGTGAAGCAAGCCTTTTTAAAGTCAACCGACAGGGTTCTGCCGCTTCAATTGGCGTCTGAGCATAAAGCCTGCACCTAGAACACCAAAAGCTAGTGTACCTAGTGCCGAATCAGGTTCAGGAACGCTCTGGGTAGAGGAATTGGGCAAGAAGCCTAGTCCATGTGGACTTCCCAATCCAGAAACAACTGCTGTAAGTGTGCCACTGGGGTCTAGGGTGCCGACGGAGCTACCTGAGGAGGCGGAAATGTAGGTAGCGCCTATGGCAAAGGGACCACTAATCTGGTAAACGGCTCCGCCAGAGGTATCGGCAACTAAGAGACTGCTCGGAGTTGTGGGACCGTAAACATTATCATCTGCTGTAAAACTTGGATGGGGCACCACGCTGATTTGTTGTTGGGAAGTGCCTAGATTTGTGACGGTATACAGTGCTTTATCGCCTTCACCGTCGATCGTCAGGCTGCCACTAGGAGTAATACCTAGAGAGTCAGGATCTGTTAAGTTGAATGGTTCAGTTTTTCCTGTAGCGGTGTTTAGTTGTGTT
The DNA here is from genome assembly GCA_019242465.1 of Chroococcidiopsidaceae cyanobacterium CP_BM_RX_35. The sequence goes on from JAFAVL010000758.1 coordinate 7,565, forward strand.
AAACCATTATCGCTGGATAGTACAGGAGTAACTGTCGCTTGACCACCGCTAACGCTCAGCGTACCCAGTACTGGTAAGTTGTTGACAGTGCTATTGCCTATGTTGGGATTTGCTGCATCAACGTAGATCTGACCGTTTTGAAACGCTAGATCATCATAGCCACCACCACCGTTAATGGAATTCAAAGCGTAGGTTTGCTGCGTCCTTGTTGTAGGGTTGATAGTCGTTAGTGACGGGTTCCCGTCTTGATTTTGTAATGCAAATACCTGGTTAGTCGTCGGATCGACACGCAATCCATCGTTGTGTCCTGGGACACTAAAAGTCTGCACCAACTGCCCACTCGTTGTGTACTCACCGATCGTGGTCGGTAAACCATCAGAGCCATCTGATTTAGTGCCGTTGCCGTAGCCCACGAAAACATTGTTTCCTGCAATAGCAATTGAGTCAGGTTGAGAAGCACCTGTCGGATTCGAAGCAAATAACGAAACACCATAGCCAGCAGATGCTGTAGGTGCAGCTACAGCTGCTTGCCCATTTCCTTGCAACCATACTATTACTGAGAGAATAGCAGTACCTGTTACTAGAGGGATCGAAGCTCTTTTGCTCTTAACCATGTGTCCCCTTGTTTTTACAGACTAAAGTAGTCAGTCAAAGCATAGGATTGATAGGTTAAGTGGAAAGTAAGAGAACATTAAAGTTAGATATTAGGCAGATAAATGTAGATTAAGTATTGCTAGGTAGTCATTCCTAATTAAATATTCAAACGCAATCGATTCGAAGCAAATATTTAAGTGCTTTGTATGTAGCATTACTATCTAACTTTAAAAAAACTGTTCTTTTGCTATAGATTGAATTGGAACTGTTACACGTATAGAGTTACATATTTCTAACTTAAACCCCTGAAAATGCAATTGCGCTCACACATACATGTGGCTTGAGCATAACTCGTGAGTTCAGTAAGTTGACTACTGAGCCAAGAATCCCATACCTAGAAGAGGTGCGAGTGCTAGTATTCCTCTCTTGACATCTTGTAATATCGTTGTATTATAGTGACTGTGAGATTCTAAAAGTCCAAAACAAAAGTCATTGCGGTAAATCCTCCCCTTGTCTATCTCAACCTTACGATTTCTCATTCAGGGCTTCCATCGCTGGCAACAGATGTTGCTAGGGGGGAATCTCTGCTATCTAGCTGGCGACAGCGATCGCCAGGCAGAGAAATCTAGCGGAATGGCAGTTAGTACAGAACTGCCGAATTCTAACGAACAAAGCGGGAGGAGGTACAGACGAAGAGTGGCTGTATCGACGTAGAAATAGAGCAACCCACGAGGTTTCTAACCCCCGCTTCAAACCAGAGGCGGGGGTTGTTGTTTTTAAGGATAAAACTGAATCATGTTGAAACTGACATACACCGAGATGGGCTTACACCTAGAGTGGCTAGCAGACTCTCTAGAAGTAGTGGTTGAACAGCGAGTCATTCTAGCTCTGCGGACGGGGCAACCTATTCATGTCGAGCCTAGCTGTGCCTCCTTCTTGCTGCCAGTTGACTTGCCAGGGCTAGCAGATTTGCAAGTTGCGATTGCTCAAGCGAAGACAGACTGCATTGCCTTAATTCCGGTTGGTCATGATGATGTTGAAGTTAACCTCCGAGGCACCTGGCTAGCGGTCGCTACGTCAGCTCATGAGGGGATTTTCGTCACCGCAATGAGTGAGGGGTTCCAACCAACCGCAGGCTATCGTCTAGAGTTGCTGGTTCACGAACTATGGGAATTGACTCAAGCCCAGGAGTCGTTATTGATTTAACTATAACTTAGTTAAGATATCGCGAGAGGTTTAATAACCGCATGAAAATCGCTACTTGGAATGTCAACTCGATTCGCACCCGTATCCAGCATGTTGTAGACTGGCTGGGTCAAAATCCAGTTAATGTCCTATGTTTGCAAGAAACTAAAGTGCCAGATGCAGACTTTCCCCGCTTGCCCTTTGAGCAACTGGGCTATCACCTCTACGTATCAGGACAAAAATCCTACAATGGGGTGGCTCTTCTAAGCTCAGAACCATTAGCAAATGTCAGCACTGGTTTTGAGCCGATACTAGGAGCTAGTTGTGTAGGTGAATTGGATCAGCAGAAGCGGGTGATTACTGGGGTGGCGAAGGGCGTCCGCATTGTCAATCTTTATGTCCCTAATGGTGCCTTAATAGGCAGCGAGAAATACCAATACAAACTTCACTGGCTGAAAATGCTGCGGGAATACTTGCGATCGCTTCTAGCCAAACAACCGTCCGATCTATGTATTTCAGGCGATTTCAACATTGCTTTAGAAAACCGAGATCTTCACAACCCGGACGCCTCAGCAGGGCAAGTCATGGCAACTGATCTGGAGCGTCAAGCCTTGAAAGAAATTCTCGAATTGGGGTTTGCCGATGTCTTCCGCAAATTCACTATTGAAGGCGGACACTTCAGTTGGTGGGACTATCGAGCTGGAGCCTTCCGCCGTAACTTGGGCTGGCGAATTGACCATCACTATCTCACTTCTAACCTCTACCAACAGGCTAAGTGCTGCATAATTGATGTTGCCCCTAGAGCGCTTCCTAAACCCAGTGACCATACCCCAGTAGTAGTAGAATTCTAGGTTTTTGGGCATTAAATTTAAAATAACTCAGCCAAAATTCAAAATATCAACGGGAATTAAAGGGAGCAAAAATTATGTTTCTAGTTACTGGAGCAACAGGAGGGATAGGTCGCAGGATAGTGCGACGGTTGCGTGAGCGAGATAGGTCGGTACGAGCCTTTGTCCGCCTCACTTCTCGCTACAGCGAACTGGAACATCGGGGAGCCGAAATTTTCATCGGCGATTTGCAGCGAGAACAGGATATCCAAAAAGCTTGTCGGGGAGTGCAGTATATCATCAGCGCTCACGGTTCAGATAGCGATGCTCTGGCACTAGACTACCGAGCCAATATCGAACTGATTGACCAGGCTAAGGCAGCCGGAGTGCAGCACTTTGTGTTTCACTCTGTGCTAGGAGCTGACCGAGGCTACGAGGACGCACCAGTCTTTAAGGCTAAGCGAGCGGTGGAAAAATATTTGCAAGCTAGCGGCTTGAATCACACCATCTTGCGACCATCTGGACTAGCATCGAATCTTCTACCGCTGGCGGAACGGTTCCGGCAAACAGGAATTTATCTACTTATAGGTGATCCTAGGAACCGTACTTCGATTGTCAGCACCGATGACTTAGCACGAATAGCTATAGACTCAACCGCCGTTTCAGGTGCTCTTAACCAAATCCTGTCAGTAGGAGGACCAGAGATTTTGTTGCGAGAGGATATTCCTCGGATTTTTGGTCGCATTTTTAATCAAGAGCCGATTATAGTTAATCCGCCACTATTCATTGTTGATGGGGTGCGGAGTACGGTAGGGCTGTTGAACTCCCAAGCTCAGAAAGCATTAGGAACCTTCCGCACCTTGCTGGGCAATGAATTTTTCTGCACGCGGGCGGAAATTGAACAGCTAGAGTCGATATTTGACCTGAAGCTAGAAACCCTGGAGAGTTTCTTGCGCCGCTATTTAGCTGTCTGAGCCAGATTCGTAGATGGGTTGCAAAAACAGCGTAATTCCAGCTAATAAGCTGATTCATAAACGGCGAGAAGAATCACTTCATCGTCAGAGAGTGAAGTAGACCTTAGCTGGGGGATCAAGCAACCTTCTACTATATCTCCCTGTGCCGAAAAATTGGCTCGCTGGGTTACTAGACAACAAAGGAACTACCTTTGCATCAAGTCCAATTGCACCCTTAATATTGGTACCTTTTAGCTCAGCATTGCCCAAGTTGCTATTGGTTAAGTTTGCATACATCAAGTTGGCATTTCTTAGGTTAGCACCCTTCAGATTAGCCCCTCTCAGATCCGCACCTCTCAAAGTTGCGCTACTTAAGTCAACTCCCTCTAAATTGCTATTGCGGAGGTTGGCATAGCTTAAGTCAGCATTAACAAGAATGGCCTCTTTGAGATCAGACTCACTTAACTTAGCACCCCTTAGCTGTGCACAGCTTAAATTCGCCTGAGTTAAATCTGCCTGACTCAAATCTACATCATTTAGATTGCTTGCACTCAAATTAACTCCAGAGAAATTACGTTTTTCTGTAGGATGCTGTTTTAATAATTTAACAATATTCATATCTCTAACCTCTCCATCAAGACAAACAGAGTAGTTGAAAATTGCAAAT
>JAFAVL010000086.1 GCA_019242465.1 Chroococcidiopsidaceae cyanobacterium CP_BM_RX_35
ACGTTAAAACAAAGTACCAAAATTGGTTTGGTCACTTCTTCCAATAAGCGTTGGCAACGGTACACCAGGATTAGGGTTTTTCCGCTACCTGCTACACCATGAATAATGCGATGCCCATCCCTTATAGATCGAGCGAGTTGTTCTTGCTGCAAGTCCATGATTTTGATGATGTCGGGAACAGCTATTGCTGACTCCTCATCCTCTTTAAGTAGAGCAAGTTGCTCGGTTGGACGCAGTTCAGGAAAGATGTGCCATCTTACCCGGTCAATCTGCTCGTCTGTCAGTGGCTCTCCAAACTGGTAGCCACAAAAGTTACAGATGCGTTGCTGAAACTCCTCAGCATCAAAGCTTTCAGTCATTTCATCCTTGCAAATGACCAGATTAGGTTCGATCGCAGTGGCTAACGCAGGCTGGGACTCAAAAACTCTACGGGTGATATTTGTGAGCACAACCCCATAGCTATAAGGAAATGCCAGTTTCCCTTTGTACCGTCCTTCAGATTGCACCAGAAATTTGTCTCGCTCTAACAGTTCCTTGATAGCGATCACATAATCCCGCGCTTGCTCCAGGGGGTTTTGCTCCTCTATTTCTCCGTGCTCAGTCTGGAGAGTGACGGTAAAAGGGTCAATTCGCTGAATTGTGTCTAACTTCCAGTCCTTGACTTCTAGGACGAACAGCCCACGATTAGGGTGAAGGATGATGAAGTCGGGATGCTGCCGCCGTCGTCCGATCGGCACGTCGTACCAGATCAGATAATCATCTTCCAATTTCTCTTGAAGTCGCTGCATCAAGCGACGTTCACCTGTTGTGATCTTCCGAAATCGAGTACCGCGCTCAGTGAGTAGTAGTGCCATGAACGTCTCTAAGGGACTCTATTGAAGATTCCACCAACCGTAACATCGGTTAGCAGTGTAGGGCGAAAGTTATTGTTAGTTCCTGGTTTTTCAGAAGCGTTACCCGTGAGAAAAAGGCGAACGTCTTGGATTGTTCCTAACCGAGCAGATGTTCTGACACAGGCATAGAAACTCGTGAACCCCTTGACTGGACTAGCAGCATATAGAGTGGAGCAATTGAGTGTCTGAGCCGTTGTGAGATCGACAGAATCAACAACGGTATCAGGGGTACCAGACAGATGTGATGGCAGCACTTGCCCAGTTCCTATGGGCCAGGTCTGAAAACTAGTGCCTTGTGCGGTCGGATCAACATATCCTGCAATTGTGTTACTGTTACTATCAAATTGGGTCAACTGGTAACGGGTAATGCGGGCAGGGCCGTGCCATTGAGGAGTATCAGTAGGTTGATTTTTCTGTAAGTAATAAACAATCAGACTGTAGCTTCTAAGTGAGATGCAATTGACTCCTAATGGTGGATTAGCACTTATACATTGAGCTTGAATACTTTGAGGAAGAGATTGCACTTTCCAAAAGGCTAAAGTTGGCACACTGTTAGCAGGTGTTGGAATGTAGTTTGCTAGGTTAGGGCATGAGCCAGGTTGACCGCCTGATTGAAGACACCTGCCATCATAGACATATACTGCTTCGCGTAGCTCTTTACTAAGACTGTTAAGAGTTGTCTGCATTCGCTGCTGTAGATCGTCTTCAGCAAAGTTACGTTGCTCGAATTGCAGCAGATTGACGATAAAGGTTAACGTGCTAGAAAGCACGATACCCGAAATTACCATTGCAGACAGAAGTTCAAGTAAAGTAAATCCCTTTTCTTGTTTCCTATAAGAGCCATACAAATAGTTTAATAACAATCTTGAAGATCTTTTAATCATATAGTTTACGAGTTAATTATTACTTTTTTTTATTTCTTTAGATAAATCCCTCGCTGATCGTAGTGGAATAACAGCGGGGCTTGGTCTGAAGTTCACACCATTGATTCTGATACCTTTCTGCATTTAAATTCAATAAAATTGCTAGCTCTGAAGCTTTAAATTCTAGCGTCGTATGCTAGTATCTTGAAAAATGGGTTAATAATAAATTTCACGTCCTGTTGAACCACCTAAAAAGTCCATAATTGTTTAGAGCCTTGAACAGAGTTTATGAATAAAATTGTCAAATTTGGACTGAAGTCAATTCATTGTTTTTAAATTAAAATACACCTGGAATAAATCTGTGTTTTACTTTATTACAATACAGCTGATATCTTGCGTCATTTCTCAAATGTCTTTCCTCTGTTAAAGCTCTCAAAATATAGATGCTATTCCAGAGCAAAAGCGCTGTAGCCGACCAAAAATTTGATAAGACATAACTATTTTCAAGCCACCAACTTAGGTTCTTTGCAACATAAGCAGGATGTCTTACCACAGAATAAGGACCTGTAGTAACTATTCCTCTATTGGTAAGATTTGAAAATTTGAGAGAAAGAGTTATTGTTGACCAGACATAGATGATAATAAGTAATAAAGTAATAGCCATAATAACTATTCTGCAAGCTTCTGATATTTCAATAGTATTGGAATTGGGATTACTGTAATTTATAAATTTTCCTGTGAAGCCGCTATTTATAGGTGGGTAGCACATAAGAGTGACTATCCACCCTCCCAATGTCATGTCAACACTTTTAGTGCGGTTGCTAAGCCATCGGCTAGCAGCAATATAGCCAATTAGTGCTAACGAAATGTCTATAATAAACAAAAGATGATAATACAGCAAGTACCAGGCATTATACTTTTCAAAAAAGCTGGAGTTGATATTTAATGCTGATATTGTATTAACTGCTCTTTCAAGCTCTCTAAACTCATCGCCTAAAAATCTAGTCATTAATGTCGAGAAGAAAAAAATTACAAGATACGTTAGTATTATTTTTCTAGTTCTTCTATTGAACAAGATTTTTTTAGATCTCTTAATATACTTTTCGTTGTTTAATAATTTTCCGAATGTAAAGTATATGATGCCTTTAATAATCAGCATCCAGCTTATAGAGTAGTCATTATATTCATACTTGAGCGAGCTTTTATATTTTAAAGTAAAATATATATATGGCATTCCGAGCGTTAAATATATAATAAGGAATACAGAAAAAAACTTTCTTGTAATTTGAAAGCTTGTATCTGAGAAGTAAGGATGTTTTTCTACAATACAAAACATTGCAAAGAAAACTGCTAATAACGCATTGAATCTATAAAGAGTTGATATTAATAAGTGGAGTTTTTTCTTTCTACTTTTTCTATCCCCTTTTTTCGCTTGATTATGAGTTGCGAAAATTTTCTTGTTAATAAATTCTGTTATTAACATCAAGGAAAAAGCAACAAAAATCATTGTTATCAGTAAAGTATCTGTATCTAAAACATAACTAAATTTTTCTATGGGTTTCGATCTCAAAACTGAAATCGAAAGTGAAAAAACTGCAATTGTAATTGCACCTACGTATCCCGTCATAGTGGATTGTTCGCTACAAGTAAAATCAAGAGAGCAATTCTTCATAAATATGTTACGCAGCTTAATTTTTGACTGACTACAAA
>JAFAVL010000308.1 GCA_019242465.1 Chroococcidiopsidaceae cyanobacterium CP_BM_RX_35
CCAGGACGTTATGTCGGAGCAGAGGAAGTTGAGGACGACGATGAGGCTTTCGAGGATAAGCTGCAACAGCTGATGATGAATCTGGAGGAGCAGTTTAAGGAATCGGCACAGCTAGAAAAAGCTATCCGACTTAATCTAAAGGGGTTAGGCTATGGCAGTTAACCAACTCCTGCTGCAATCTTTGCCACTTCGAGTACCACCTGACAATTGGGATGTTGTCTATTTAAGAGATGTCACGTCAAAAATAGGCAGTGGTGCAACACCGAGGGGAGGTGAAAAGGTTTATCAACCGCAAGGGATCAGCCTTATTCGCAGCCAGAATGTGGCTCTACCGGATGTGTTATGCTATTGTAGCGTGCAACACATAAATCTGACGATGCAGCCACTGCTAACTCAATTACTAAATCTGCCAGGAATTGAAGTCGAAGACTATTACGACTTAGGAGACAAGATCATTCTAGAAGTAGAGGCAAGTAGTGACAAGGCTATCTGTCCTCGCTGTGAACAAGAGAGCTGCCATTTGCATCAAAATCATCGGGATTTAGCTAGAGATTTAAATATTAGTCAGCGTCAAGTTTTCTTGAAAGTGAATCGACGCCAGTTCAAATGCCTAAAATGTGGCAAACCCTTCAGTGAAGCACTAGATTTTATTGGCAGACGACGTAAGCATACAGACCGTTTTGCTCAAGCGATTGTACAGCAGGTTTTGCATAGTGATACACATAACGTAGCCCTGAATAATGACTTAACTGATGAAGAAGTTTGGTCAATGGTAAAGTATCTCGGTAAAAAAAACTTAGAATTGGCTTGTTCAATCTGAAGCGACTTGGAATTGATGAAATTGCATTGCGAAAAGGGCAGGGAGATTTCGTTGTGGTTTTCGTCGATTTAGACAGTCATAAACTGATAGGAATGGCTAAGTCTCGAAAGCAAGAGGATGTGAGGCAAGTGCTGGAGGAATGGGGAGTAGAGGTTCTCAAGCAAATTATTGAAGTCAGTATTGATCTATCAGGAAACTACAAAGGGCTAGTGAGTAAAATTCTGCCTAATGCTGATATTGTTGCTGACAGATTTCCTGTGACGAAGCTGGTGAATCAAGAGTTAAATGCAGTACGCAAGGCGAGCATAAAAGCCAATGAAGAGAATAAAGATGAAGCAGAGAAACGGCGAGTTAAAGCCGCATTAAGACACAGCAAATATGTGATTTTAAAACCAGAAGAGCAATTGACTGAAAAGCAACAAATTAAGTTGGAACTTGTAAAATCCATCTCGCCATTACTTGCCAGAATGCATCACCAGAAAGAAGTATTTAGGGCGATCTTTGAGACCGCAGACAATTGGACAGATGGTACATTGAGATTGCTGGATTGGTTAGCAGAGAATCAGAAAAATTTTCAGCAAAGCGTTGGCACTATCTGCCGATGGTTTGGTGAGGTGGTTGGTTACTTTGAAAATAGAACTACCAGTGGTACTGTAGAAGGCATCAATAATAGGTTAAAGTTGATCAAAAGATCTGGGTATGGGTTCACAAACTTTGAAAACTTTCAGCTACGCTGCTTGATTTGTTGGCATCTTGATACTAGTTCAGCATAGTTGGAGCGATAGAGCCCAGAATGTTTACGATCACGAATTTCGCAAAGATGGCTTAGTTTACATAGACGATGGTGAGGCAAGTAAACTCAGCAATGTGATTGTTCAACTAGGTGATGTGTTATTGAATATTACCGGAGATTCTATTGCTCGATGTTGTTTAGTACCAGAGTGGGTATTACCTGCAAGAGTCAATCAGCATGTTGCAATTATACGTCCAACTGAATGCCTTAATAGTGTCTACTTACAAAAGTACCTCAGCCATCCCAGAATTAAAGCCTATATGCTCGGTCACGATGCAGGTGGAACACGAAAAGCACTAACTAAGGGAAATATTGAAAGTTTTTTAATTCCACTTCCGCCGCTTCTCGAACAAAAAGCGATCGCTCATATCCTCTGCACTCTTGACGACAAGATCGAGCTAAACCAGCAGATGAACCAAAAGCTAGAGGCGATCGCCCAGGCAATCTTCAAGTCCTGGTTTATAGACTTCGATCCTGTTCGCGCCAAGATGGAGGGACGACAGCCAGTTGGGATGGATGATGCAACTGCTACTCTCTTTCCTGATTCATTTGAAGATTCGCAGCCAGGAAAAATTCCGAAAGGATGGGAAGTTAAGCCCCTGGATCGGGTAGCTAATTTTTTAAATGGCTTGGCTCTCCAAAAGTATCCTTCTAATAGTAACGAATATCTACCAGTAATTAAAATTGCTGAACTACGAAGAGGAATAACCGAATCAAGC
>JAFAVL010000317.1 GCA_019242465.1 Chroococcidiopsidaceae cyanobacterium CP_BM_RX_35
TTAGTGGACCAAAGTAGTCATACAGTACACCACCAAACTTCTCGCTCAGGACACCACCTGACTGAATGACTGCCATGACTAACCCATATATGGTGCCTTCAATTCCAGGCGGACAGGCTTTTGCTGCCAGCACGTTTAAACACAAAGAGTAGAGTAAGCCGATGAATGAGGAAAAGAACTTAACAAATTTTGCCGAAGTAGCGTCATGAAGCAGCATTTGGGCAGGATAGCTTAGGCAATCCATGAGCCATGCTCCCCAGACTAAAACCCGTACCGGGAGGAAGCGGGACACTGCCATAAATCCTGCGAGAGCGACTATCTGCCCAGCAGCATCAAATCTTCCTAGATCGCCGATAAATTGCTTGCTAAAGTGCAAAACATCGGTCATGAAGTAGATTTGGGCAGTGAATATACCAGGGGTGATAATCAAGTAGAAGACGAAACCCACAACCGCCCACATACTTCGGTCCGTTGCTGCCTGACGCAGAGCCGCTGCTGTCCGAGTGCGCTCAGACTGTCCTGCTCGTGTACAATCTGTATCTGCTTCCATCTCGCTAGTTGGTTTTGCAGCTGTAACTTGCGGCTCGTCAATGAGTAGAGCTAGCGGTGCATACACCAAAAACAGCAGAGCGGCTACTTGAAAACAGTGTTGGTAAGACCAGTGCTGTGTAACATAGCCACCTAGATGACTGGTGTAAGTTAGCGACATCACTAAGGGTATGATGATCGCGAGCGATTGCAAGATGCCGAAGGTACCAGTCAAATTACCGACTGTCACCATCACCGCGTTGACCATCACCCCCATTAGAGTCCCACCAGCAATCGCCACTAAGAGCAGACAGGCAACCGTGGTGTAATGGTACTGTGGTAGCAAAGACAGCCCTAGAAAGCCCAAAGCCCCCGTTGCAGATGCCAAAATGAAGTATGAGCGACGATGGTAGCCCAAAAAGGGGAACAGATCGGACCAGGCACCCATGAAGGGTTGCAGGTAGAGGGGAATTCCTAAAAGAATTTTTAGCGTGCCGACAGCACTGACACTCAAGTGCAGTTCTTCTTTAAACAGGAAGGTTGTCTTTTCACTGGTAAACGCTAGGCTGAGCGCTGATATTGCAGCTGTTAAACTAACCAGCAGCGCAACGCGCCAAAAGGGACCAATTCGAGCCATGTATAGATCTAGATCCACTATTCTTCTGGTTCTGGAATTGGAAAGATATCTCCAGCTAGATAAGCCTCAAAATGTTCTTTGAAGTATATCCAAGACGTTGTATCTTCTCGATCTAGTGGGGATTTTGGGGCATCCTTATACAAAGGGACTCTGGTGTTGATTTCGTCTTGCAGCAGTTGAGGTAAATCAGTAAAGCTATTCACTTTTAGCCCACTGGCACTGTAGATAAGATAACCCGCTCGGTCCCCCATCTTCATCCAGGGGAGCCAGGGACCAATTCTATCCCAACTTAAGAATAGTTGAGAAACAGAAACCCTCTCAGAATCAAGCAGATCTATGGTTGGCACAGTCAGTTTAAATAACTCAACCGCTTGATAAGTGGGATTGGGACTGTAATCAGCAAATCTGGCATCTTCGGCAAGGGGATTAGGATAAGTGGGGAATAAGTCAAATATAAAGGTGGTGAGATCGCCATCTACTTTAGCTGGAAAATGTCCTTTAAAATAACCTTGCACTGGATTATTAGCAACATGAATCACCGGCAGTATCTCTCCAGTCCATGGGTTTTCCCATTTATGGACAATCTCTCCTGTACTTGGGTCAAGATAATAAGTTAGTTCTCTCGACGTAAAATTCCAGCTACTATCTTGATCAGCAATACATCTGCTAACACTCATACCAATAATTTTGAATAAGCGCTTTTTTTGTTCATTTGGCACAAAAGCGTATATTGAACCCGTCCAGGTCAAAAACGTTTGATGAGCATCTAGAGAGCTACGTACCTTGACAAATTCTTTCGCATCAAATTCTTTAACTGCAGTGATCATAATAAAGCTCCTGATATCACCCAACCATCTTAAAACTCTATTGTTCCCTCTTTGGGCAGGCAGTTAGAAATCATACAGCTCTTCCTAATGAGTGATTAGAAATTATACCTCTAGAGCGACAGGTTGAGAGGTGGTGAGAAGTTATTCTAGGGAACGAAACAAGCAGCACTGGATGGGTGTTATGCCGCAGCTGACCCAGTATTGGACATCGCAGGAGAGCGACCGTCAGATGTCCAAACAGTGCAAAAAGGTGAAGACGGTGTGGAGTTTTTGTCGCTTCCTCCACTTTATTACTACCAAGGGTCGGCGAAACCCGACACCAGAGCGGTCTAAGGTAGTTTACGTCGAGCTTTCTGGCATCATACAGCCTGTGTAGTGCCTAGATCGTCTTGGCTCACTTCTGACCCAGGGCGGTCTGGCTAATTTTAATTAACACTCGCTTTTTCACGGCCAAGAACTCTCTCGCATCGGTAAAACCATCAGTTCAGGAATAACTGTTTGGGCTGGTGTAGATAAAAGAAATCGGATCGTTTCAGCTACGTTTTTCGGATCTTGGAGTGTACTAACATCAATATCGGGGAACCGCTCTAACAGGAATGGCGTCTGCATTCCACCAGCAACTAAAGCTGTAACTTTGATGTTGTGGGTTCTTGCCTCCACATGCAGAGCATGGCTGAAGCCCAAAAGACCCCATTTGCTGGCGTGGTAAGCCGCAGCATTCGCCCAAGCCCGCTTAGCAGCAGTAGAGACAATGTTAATAATCTGACCGCTCCCCTGCTCTTTCATAACTGGTAAAGCAAATTTCGACATAATAAACGGACCACGCAGGTTAACGGCAAGAATCCGATCCCAGTCAGTAATTGGTAATTCCTCAATAGATAACGTCACATCCGTGCCTGCATTGTTGATCAAGGCATCTAGGCGTCCGTACTGAGCAGCGATCTTCTGGATTGCCGCTGCTGCTCGGTTTTCATCTGTGACATCAAGCAACACCGGGATTGCTTCCCTGCCATCAGAGACAATTGCCTGTGCCACCTTCTCGGCAAGCTCCTGGCGAATATCCGCAACAACAACGCTAGCACCTGCTGCGGACAAGGTATGGCAAACAGCTTCACCCAGTCCCCGTCCGCCTCCAGTTACAAGTACAACCCTTCCTTTCAATTCTTCCACCACTACTATTTTTTCTCCTAACTACTATTGGTCTAAGGTGTACAAATTCTTCTCTCCCCCTGTGTCCCCCGTTGAGGGGACCACGCCAGTACCTCCCATCTCCCCACACTGCTCCTCAACCAATTCACATAGAATATGCAGCACAAGCAGCTGTACCTCTTGGATGCGCTGCGTATCAGACACTGGTACAACCACCGCCACATCAGCTAAGCCAAGTAACTCTCCCCCATCACCTCCTAAGAGAGCAACACAAGCTATGCGCTGAGAGCGGGCTGCGACAAAAGCCTCAATCAGATTACGCGATCGCCCACTGGTACTAATCCCCAACACCAAGTCCCCTGTTTTTGCCAGCGTTTCTACTTGACGAGCGAAGACATACTCGTACCCAATATCATTTGCCCAAGCTGTGAGAAAAGCCGTATCCGCAGTCAGAGCCAGAGCTGGGAGCCCCGCTCGGTTTGAGCCTCGGAAGCGACCCACCAATTCAGCGACAAAATGCTGAGCATCAGCTGCACTGCCACCGTTGCCACAGACAAGCACCTTACCACCAGCAGCAAAACAAGTGAAAATTGTCTGTGCCGCCTGCAAAATGGCAGGACCTAACTGTAGTCGCGATCGCTCCATCGCTGCTAACGCAGCATCAAAGCTGCGGTCGATTAGGGATAGGGCGGGGGGGATGGGGGAGTAGGGGAGTGTGGCTAAGACTTCTTCGTAAAGGTCTGCAACAGCACTTGTTACTTGTTGCCAAGTAAATAGCTGCTTGGCGCGTTGCACCCCAGAAACACCGAGCTGAGCCTGCTTTTGAGGATTTTTAAACAGGTAAGCGATGCGCTCGGCAATTGCGTCGGGGTTGTTTGGGGGAACAAGGTAGCCAGTTTCACCGTCTTTAACAGTAGATTTAATTCCCCCCACGTTAGAACCAATGACTGGCGTGCCGCAAGCCATTGCCTCTACTGGCGTAATGCCGAACGGTTCATACCAGGGGGTTGTGACAAAGACATCGGCTGCACTGTAATAATATTTAAGGGCTTCGCGACAACGGCAGCCGACAAATGTCACCCAATCAGCGATGCCTTCCTCCCGCGCAATAGCTTGCAAGCGACCAATTTCGGGCGTGCGGCAGAGATCGGGCTCCTCCGATTCACCCCCGACAATGAGCAACCGGGCAGTGATGTGATGCTCAAGCAACCGTGCTAAGCCACGAATCACTGTGTCTACTCCCTTACGTGGCACTAGACGCCCCAACTGGAGGATAATTAGCTCCTTTGGGGGCAACCCTAGCTTCATGCGAGCTAGAGCCCGATCAATCTGCCAGAATTCAGAGGGGTCGAAGCCGCAAGGAATAATCCTAATTTTTTCGGGACTGGCATGATAAAGACGCAGCAAATCTTCTTGATCCTGTGGACACGCGGCGATAATGTAGTCAGCTTTGGCAACGATGAGGTCTTCGATGGCAAATCGCTGATCGGGAAATTCATCGGCTTCCCCTTGATAAAAGCGGCGAACGCGGCCGAGGGCGTGAAAGGTGACGACAAACGGCAACCCCAGCGATCGCTTAATCTCTGCTGCTACCATCGCTGACATCCAGAAATTAGCATGAATGAGGCTATAGGTCTGTTGCAAATGCTGACAAAATGCTAGGACGTAAGCGGTGAATGCCTCCATATATGGCAGCATGTCTTCCTTCCGCACATACTTAGGTGGTCCAGCCGGGACGTGAATGATGCGGACGCCATCAAACCACTCTAAGACCTCTGGTAATTTATCACTATCTCGCCTAGTAAAAATATCAACTTCGTAACCTAGAGTTGCTAAATGCTGAGCTAGATGACCTACATACACATTTTGACCACCACTGTCGGCACCGCCGAAGGTGCCCAACGGTGAGGCATGTTCGCTAATCAGAGCAATGCGTTTAGTCATAAGGTTAGATGGTACAAGGGTTAGCCCCTTGCCTACTTGCCGTTACAAGCGCAAATGCTTTGTCCCAGTCGCGAGTGAATCTTTCGATGGCAAAGCGCGATCGCGCTTGGTTGCAAGCGCCTGCTCCCAGCCTTATTGCCTCAGCTGGATTGTGTAGAAGTCGATGCATGACCTCCACGAGCTTGCTAATATCTGTATCGACATAACCAGAAACTTCGTTTTCAACCACCGTAACCATCTCGGTCGTCGCTAATCCAATCACCGGGAGACCAACCATCATCGCCTCACAGACGGCAAGCCCTAAGCTAGTGTAGCGAATGGGATTAAACAAGAAGCGGTAGCGAGCTGCAAAAGCTGGAAGTTTGTCATGAGGTACTTCTCCCAGCCCACCAAGCTGCTTGGAACCCATACCAACTAAATCTAACGGGACTTTCTGACGTACATGTTCAAACACATCAGCCCCAAGACGACGACCGCGCGAACCAAGACCATTCACAATGACTAGTCCCCGCTCAATTTCTCCGGTGTAGCTAACCTCGGATGGCACCATAACACCGTGTTCAATTATATAGGTAGGGGTACAGTTACTATCCCACATCAGTTGATTGAAGTGAGTGACGTGAACCAACAGCACATCTTTTGTATCGACAATGTGTTTTGTATCTGTTGGCACATCGCGCGGCGGGTCATGTTCTAAATAAATCCGAGGCAGTTGTTGCTGTGACTCAGAGAGAATTTCGTACTGGTTTTGCAAGTAGTTCTGACGCGACTGAAACAGAATACAGTCTAGTTGAAGATTCCTAACAGCTTCAGCTGGCACGTCGCGAACATTATCTGACCAGGGGAAGCCCTCCAACCGACCACCATAACCTTCAGGTCGCCCTGGTTTAACTGGCAAGTAAAACTCGTGGCGAGCCTGCGTTAGATAGTAGAGATAGCTACCATGGATGTGCCAGGTCAGGATGCGTAGTGGTCGCATAGATACTTCAGTCTTTTAACTACCTCCGGTAACGACTGGTTTTACTTTACTTATCTCACATCCTAAGTTCATTAGGCATTTGACCAAAGAAACTTTTCCTGGCTGTCCTGACGATTGGGCAGTTGCACAAAGAAGCGCCCTGCCTTGAACAAACTCTATCCCGCATCCTCGTGCTAGAGAGAACATTACCCATTCATAATTGCGATGAGTCTTCAGTCATTTTGAGCGTGTTCAAATTCGTATACATAGAAAAGCCGCCCGAACTTCTTCAGCAGGTGTCCTAGCAGGGCGAATAACAAGGCACTGCTAATCGCCCACCAAAACTCAGTAGGAGGAAAAGCGGTCAAAAGGGACGTACCTCCGGTTGTTACCACCGCCTGCATTGCCACAGTCCGAGAGTCTACAATTACACCCAGGCACAAACAGGCAATAGCAGCTACATTAACCAACGCTCTCAGGCGGTTGAGATTTTTCAGCGCATCCTGGCAGACTCTACAGTGTTGAGTATGGGTTGTCCACACATCAAATAATTTCTGCTTGTCCCGTTCTGCTGGCGGAAGAGCTGAGCTACATTCTGAAGCCCAAGGGACACCACCTCCAGCCCTCTTCTCCAACCAGTAGCGAAATGCAATCACCATTTTGTCTTGAGGATTGGGCGTATAAACTGCATCCAGCCATCTACCCTTTCCCCGTCTAGCTACAATCTTCTCTTGGTGATGCAAGAATACTGCATCTTGATGTAAGAATAAAGAGGCTAGCACATGGCCTAGCCAAGTTGGCATCGGCAGGGCAAAAAATCCTAACCCTTCTGGTTTCTTACCCACTTCATTCTTCACTAACACCTGACAACCAATATGACGACACCATCCAGGACGGGTGGGGCTGGCATATAGAGCTAAGATCAGCTTCCCACCATCCTTATAGGTTGAGACAACTCTCATGTGGCAGGGCGGCTGAAAGTCATGAATTGTCTGTTCGAGCTTTGGAGCCACTGGTACGATTTCAAAGGAGAATCCTTCCTGAGTAGACATTTCTCGGACTTGAAGCATATCGTAGTACTTGGCATCTTTGTACCGACTTCCCATAATTCCATGATGAGAAACGGGTACGTGGGCAGGATCTGCCACATTTTCCATGAAAAAGTCCCATCCATATGGCAGGTCACGTATACTCCAAAATAGTTTCTACTACCCTGTCCGAGTTGCTCTCAAGCTCTGGCATGATTCGTGGTGTTGTTAATTGGCTTTCAAGCTCGGCTTGGGAACCTGGCTCTGACCATACCCACAATAGACCTTGACGCTCCTGTGTTGGATAGGCAACAGCACATGACTTGCGGTTTGAGCAGTGCCTTGTCTCAGTTTGCTCATCTTGAGACTGCGGAATACTAACGCAGTTACCCTCAAAGTCAAACCGCCAGCCGTGGTAAGCGCACAAAAGCGTGCCATCAGACTCAACACGTCCTTCAGAAAGAGGTGCTAGTCGATGGGGACAAAAATCTTCAAAGCAACGCCATTTACCAACGCCATCTCGCCACAAAACAAGATCCTTCCCCAATAACTGCATTGCCTGCGGGCGAGACGGATCTAGGAAATCTACAACCGCGACTGGATACCACTGCTTCGTCCATTGAAATACTCCTGTCTCTGCCTCTGTAAATTGTTGGATAACATCGCGTACTTTCCCTTGTCTATCAGTTTCAGCAGTCACGGTTACTCCTTTTGCTCACTCAACCCGATGTTCGGCAATTACTA
>JAFAVL010000494.1 GCA_019242465.1 Chroococcidiopsidaceae cyanobacterium CP_BM_RX_35
CTAGGGCGGGCGGCATTAGATAATGCTGGTAAAGCTAAATGGAACGAGCGCCTAGAAAAAGCACTTGTCTCGTTGCAGAGTCTGTTTAACTATGATTACCTATATATCGGCGGCGGCAACGCGAAAAAGGTCAGCATCGAGCTGCCAGCAAACGTCAAAATCGTGCCGAATGAAGGTGGCTTATTGGGTGGTATTGCCTTGTGGCGGGATTAGCGCTCTTGCACGTCAAAGCCGATACAGACAATAAACCTCGCTTGCAGCTCTATGGAGTAGGGAGTGGCGGTAGACCAAGCCTTTGAGATTATCAGCATAGCCGCCGCCGATTACACAGGCAACAGGATATCCAGCCGCCACGCAGGTGCTCAAAACCTGCATTTCGCGACGGAAGATGCCAGCGTCGGTGAGGGCTAATTTTCCTAAGCGATCGCCGATGTGGGCATCAACGCCAGCATCATATAGAACTAAGTCTGGCTCGACATCTAACAGTAGATGTGCCAAATGGCTTGCCAGCGTTTGGAGATAGGCATCATCCTCCATGCCTACCTTGAGGGGAACATCTAAATCGCTTTTTTGTTTGGTACCAGGAAAATTAACTTCACAGTGCATTGAGAAAGTGAAGACACTTGGGTCGTTTTGGAAGATGAAAGCGGTACCATCTCCTTGATGCACGTCTAGATCGACAATGAGAATTTTGCGGACAAGACCTAATTGTTGGAGGACACGGGCAGCGATCGCTAGATCGTTAAAGATGCAAAAACCAGAACCATAACTAGGAAATGCGTGATGAGTTCCACCAGCAGTATTGCAAGCCAAGCCATAACTCAGTGCCAGTTGGGCTGTCAGAATCGTGCCACCTACTGCCGTACAGGTTCGATTCACTAGTGCTAGACTCCAAGGCAACCCAATGCGGCGCTGAGCTTTAGGATCGAGCGTTCCGTCACAGTAAGCCCGAACATAATTTGATGTATGAACCAACTCAATCCACTCTTGCGGTGGACGTTGAGGCGTGTGAAATTGTTTCGGCTCGGCAACCCCATCAGCGAGCAGCAGCTCGTACAGTTGCCGAAACTTCGGCATGGGGAAGCGATGCCCTTCAGGCAACGGCACAACATAATCTGGGTGATAGACGAGCGGCAAATCCATCCATCTGGGCTCCCCGACACTCGAAAAATACTACTATAGAAGAATACTTTACGAATCTTAATAAAATCACAGTGACGACTCAGCAACTAACCTCGGCAAGCCCCCTTGAAAAACTTACTTGGAACTGGCAAGGCTATAAGATTCAGTACACTGTCCTGGGTACTGGACGCCCACTGGTGCTAATACATGGCTTTGGTGCCGCTATCGGACACTGGCGTAAAAATATTCCGATGCTAGCTGCTGCTGGCTACCGGGTATTTGCTTTAGATCTACTAGGCTTTGGCGGTTCCGATAAGCCCCCTTTAAATTACACCCTAGAATTGTGGGAACAGTTGCTCAAAGATTTCTGTGCTGCACATATTCAGGAACCGGCTGTATTTATTGGCAACTCAATCGGGGCGTTGCTAAGCCTAATGGTAGTAGCTGATTATCCTGAAATTGCTGCTGGTGGCGTTCTAATCAACTGCGCTGGTGGGTTGAGCCACCGTCCCCACGAATTGAATCCACCTTTACGGCTAGTCATGGCAGCTTTTAACCGACTCGTTCGTTCCCAGGTAACAGGACCGTTCCTCTTTAACCGTGTCCGCCAAAAATCCCAGATCCGGCGCACGCTGCTCCAGGTTTATCGCAACTTAGAAGCTGTCACCGACGAACTGATAGATATTCTCTACACTCCTGCGTGCGATCCTGGAGCCCAACAGGTTTTTGCTGCGATTCTGAGTGCCCCACCTGGTCCTAGTCCAGCAGAGTTATTACCCAAGGTACAACGTCCCCTACTCGTTATTTGGGGAGCCGACGATCCTTGGACACCGATTGCTGGAGCCAAAATTTTTCAGGATTTGGGTCAGAGTGGACAACCTATCCAAATCGCTCCCATCCCAAATACTGGTCATTGTCCTCACGATGAGTTACCGGAGGTGGTGAATCCCTTGATTGCCAACTGGGTGAGTAAACTTTTCTCAGATAGTCGTATCGTTGGTAACTAAGCTGCTTAACATTAAGCTACTACCTAAGCAAGGAGCTGATCCAAGTAGTAGAAGTTACAATAATAGTCTCAAAGAGTCTCGCTCTGTAAAGGCAAGAGAGGTGGCAATAATGACAGATAAGGACGACTTTCTGTATCCTCGCAGTCGCTACTACGGTCAGGTCAAACCAGAAAACTTGGTCTTCAATGCTAATTTGCAGGAGTTTGCTCAACGAGTCAGCTACATCTGCAACTTAGAGACAGCCGGAAAGCTTCCCTCCAACGAGGCTTACGAACAAATCAAGGCTCTTTGGAAGGAGTTAAAACGCAGTTGGAAAGAACTGGGAGTTGGCGAAAACCCCTTTCAGCCTGGTGATAGCCAAAATACTGATCAATAATGCTGGTTGCCCAGTAGCTAGTTATCCCAATTAAGCTCTAGAAAATATGGATTCTTAGAGTAGTACTGGTTAAAATTATTCGGGGCAAGATTCTTAGCTGTCGTCACAAAGTCAGCAAACTGTGAAGGTACAGCTACTGTAACTTTGTGGGGGTTGGTGACAGATGTAGCCCAATTTTCAATGCTGCCGTGTTCTAGTGTCCAGGTAGGAAGAAGGCAATGAGCTTGTAACTTAAGATTACGTAGATCTCTTGTTTGTAGATCAAACTTTCCTGTAGCAAATGTGATTCTGTTCTCGTGCGTATGAATGCCGGGATGGCTCAGATCGACAGATGCCGCAGGCTTAACTATCAAGTGGTGATGCGCAGCAAGCGCCGACTGCTTAACCAGACCTGTTAACAAATTTATGCCGACGATAGCAACGAGAAAACCTTGCTTTTGACTCAAACGCAT
>JAFAVL010000522.1 GCA_019242465.1 Chroococcidiopsidaceae cyanobacterium CP_BM_RX_35
CTGGTACAGATGGTGGCTCTACCTCCTGATACCTGGCTACGACTAGTTATCTGGTTGGTGATTGGCTTTGTTATTTACTTCACCTATGGTCGCAAACATAGTACAGTGCAGCTTCAAAGAGCAGAGCAGCGTGATTACCAGCAGTCTCAATAACCTTTCAAGCTCTCTCAGCTATGGGGTGAATACTGACGCTTGCGCCCCCCAAATGAATTAAGTAGGACGCAGGGAGGATCATTTATCAGGCTGTGGCGAGGTTGCCTGTTACAACATCTTTTCTAGGAACTGCTTGGCGCGGTCGTTCTTTGGTTGAGTAAAGAACTCCCTAGGCGGAGCATCTTCAACCAGGCGTCCCCCATCTAAAAACAAAATGCGATCGGCAACTTCTCGCGCAAAGCCCATTTCATGAGTCACAATCGCCATTGTGATCCCTGTTTGGGTAAGAGATTTCATTACTTCTAACACCTCTTTCACCATTTCTGGATCGAGAGCAGAGGTGGGTTCGTCAAACAACATGATTTCTGGCTGCATCGCTAGAGCGCGGGCGATCGCTACTCGTTGCTTCTGTCCGCCAGATAACTTAGAGGGATAGATATCTGCCTTTTCCGATAAGCCAACCTTTGACAGCAGTTTCAATCCCTGGTTCTTCGCCTCCTCCTTAGATAGGTGCTTCACTATCATTGGTGCATACATGACATTCTTCAAGGTAGTCATGTGAGGGAACAAATGAAAATGCTGAAACACCATGCCGATATTCTGGCGAATCTTCATGATGTTGACTTTTGCAGAGGTAATATCTACTCCATTAATGTAAATCTTGCCTGAAGTTGGAACTTCAAGTAAATTCAGGCAACGCAGAAACGTTGATTTACCTGACCCAGAAGGACCAATAACAGCTACAACTTCCCCCGTTTTAATCTCATTCGAAATCTCTTTTAAGACTTTGAGATTACCAAAGGATTTAACTAGACAATCAACTTTAACTGCTAAAAAATTAGAGCTATAGTTCAACTGCATTGCTCCTTTAACTACTGCGTTGAAGTTTTCGTTCAAGTGCATAACCTACCCATGTCAGACTCATGACCATCAAATAGTAAATTGCACCAGCAAATAATAGTGGTTCAAAGTAGATATATTTTTCTGCGCCTACAATCTGGGCACGGCGTAACAAGTCAGCTACACCGATTGTTGAGACTAAAGCCGAGTCCTTGAGTAGGGCAATACTCTCATTCACCAGCGCTGGCAAAATATTTTTTAACGCTTGTGGCAAAATAATATCTGCCATCATTGGTCTGTACGGGATACCCAACGATAAGGCGGCTTCCTGTTGTCCTTTATCGACTGCCAGAATTCCAGCACGGATTGTCTCAGAAATGTAAGCTCCTGAGTTGAGAGTAAAAGTGATGACACCTGCTAACAGTGCAGAAATATTGTACCCGGTTAGTTGAGGTGTTGCGTAATAGACTAAAGCTATTTGCAACAGCAGTGGCGTACCTCGGAATATAGATGTGTAAGCTGTCCCAAACCAAACCAGTGGCTTGATAGTGGAGATTTTAAACAAAGATAGCACTGTACCCCAGATAAATCCCAGTAGGGCTGATATAGCAGTAAATTCTAAAGTGACTAATATGCCTTGAGTAATATAAGGAATATTAGGCGCTATCTTCACAAAAGACAAACCTGTATCGCTGTTGTTTTTTAGATTACTGTCTCCAGTTTTCCCATTATTGTCAAACCAATTTTTTACCAACCTATCTATTTCACCATTATCTTTCATTTGCTTGAGAACGCGGTTGAAATTATCAACTAGTTTTGATCCTTTGGGAAAAGCTACAGCAGAACCAGCCGCGTCTGTAGTAGGAATAATATAAAATTCTAAATCTAGGTTGCTTGCTATAAACCCTTGAGCAATTGTATTTTCGAGGATAGCAGCGTCGATCCGCTTAGACTTAAGTTCTTCAATAATTTCACCACTTTTATCCAGAGATTCTAGATTTACTCCTTTAAATCTCTTAGCTACTTTTTCTTGAGTCGATCCTAGCTGTACACCAACCTTTTTACCAAATAAATCTTCTGGCATCTTCAGATTACTACCTTTTCTCGCAACAATCGTATTTTTGGCTTCATAGTAAATATCAGAAAAATCTACATTCTTTTTCCGCTCTGCTGTGGGGGTCATACCAGCCATCGCAAATTCAGCTCTATGTGACTGCAACGCAGGAATGATGCCATTGAAGTCTGTGTCTCTAACTTCAAGTCCAAACCCCAATTTTTTAGTAATATATTTGGCAATATCAATATCGAAACCGATAATTTCATCTCTATCTTTGGCAGTGTCTCGATACTCATAGGGTGGATAGTCAGCTGAGGTAACCATGGTTAGTTTCTGAACAGATCCTAACAATTGAGCTGTGGCTTGGTCAGTTCTCAAATCCTCAAATATCAGGGTTATTGCTAGCATGATAAAAAATAGAATAGCAAATAGCCATTTCTTTCTTGGCATGACGACTAAGCCCTTAATTTCTTCACGTTTTATTGTTAAATGTATATTCGTTCAATCAAGGTTATCAGGACTGACCAAAGCGACAAGATCGCAAACTTCTTTCCATTAGCGATTTTAGGAAGCCCGCGCTGAACCCGTCTTTTTCAGCGTCAGGGGGATGTTACGTTGGGGTTGATTGAGACGAAACAACAGAAACTGAGTTGCTTGTTCTTGGGAAAAGTCATTGTTGCTGACTAGAAGTAAGCTTGGTGTGCCATCACTCAAGCGAGGACCAAGAGCCATTCCTTGTAGATTGTCAATAGAAATGCCTAATTTGTGTAAATCCAACAG
>JAFAVL010000531.1 GCA_019242465.1 Chroococcidiopsidaceae cyanobacterium CP_BM_RX_35
TCGATGGTTGGCTCGAAAGATGCTGGAGTTTTCTTAGTAATGTCATTTTTAATCTCATCCAGCGTGTAGCCTATGGCTAACTTGGCAGCAAATTTGGCAATGGGGAAGCCCGTTGCCTTGGAAGCCAAAGCTGAGGAGCGCGACACGCGGGGGTTCATTTCGATCACAATCATGTCCCCATTCACTGGATTGACGGCAAACTGGATGTTAGAGCCGCCAGTTTCCACCCCGATTTCGCGAATAATCTTAATAGCGGCATCCCGCAGACGCTGATATTCTTTATCTGTCAAGGTTTGTGCTGGAGCCACGGTGATCGAGTCACCAGTGTGGATGCCCATCGGGTCAAGATTCTCAATCGAGCAGATAATCACAACGTTATCTGCTAGGTCCCGCATCACTTCTAGTTCGTACTCTTTCCAGCCTAGTAAGGACTGGTCGATCAGGATTTGGGATACGGGGCTAGCGTCAATCCCCACTTGCGCCATGACTTCAAATTCTTCCTGATTGTAGGCAATGCCACCACCGCTACCACCCATAGTGAAGGCTGGGCGAATAATTAAAGGATAGGTGCCAATCTCTTGAGCGATTGCCTTCGCTTCATCTACATTAGAGGCGATTCCAGAAGGACACATATCTACCCCAATTCGCTCCATAGCTTGTTTAAATAGTTGCCGATCTTCGGCTTTCTCAATTGCTGGTAGCTTAGCTCCAATCAACTCGACGCCGTACTTCTCCAACACACCATTCTTAGCTAGGGTAACAGCAATATTCAGTGCAGTTTGCCCACCCATCGTTGGCAGCAGGGCATCTGGTCGTTCCTTTGCAATCACTTTTTCAACCAATTCTGGTGTCAAGGGCTCAATGTATGTCCGATCTGCCGTTTCCGGGTCGGTCATAATAGTTGCTGGATTAGAGTTGACCAGTACTACCTCATAGCCTTCTTCTCGGAGCGCTTTGCAAGCTTGGGTGCCGGAATAGTCAAACTCGCAAGCTTGTCCGATCACAATCGGTCCAGAGCCAAGCAGCAGAATCTTATGGAGGTCTTCGCGGCGGGGCATAGTCGTTTGGAGTAGGATGAACAAATCCTGATCATTTTAGTCCTTAACCCGCAGATCATGCGGTTCATGTTCAACTTTTCCAAGGTTTGATGACACTTCCTCTCCACCGCCCCATCTTTGAGCTTGCTCAAGGAAGTCGCCGGAGCTGCCTCCGGCGAAGCCTTGAGTTTTTGTTTGCCTTGGAGTTATGATTTCGACTGCACTCGTTAAGACCTGGTAGAAACGGATGTTACGATCTTGCCAGTAAATCCTATTAACCAGACCCATGGCAGAACCAACCAATCATAATGAAGCTGGAGAGGTGGCTCCTAGCACTGTTGAACAGCAGGCTCCCAGCGTAGCTGAGGAACATGCTCCCAGTACTGAATCACCACAGCCAACTGACATTCCTTCAGCAAATACGCCCGATCCAACAACTGCCAATCCAGAGGCAAACCCTAATGCCGCGTCACCTGCTAAAGCCTCTGATACTGGCTCAACCCCGGAGACAGCAGAGACTAGACCTGCTGCTAGGACAGCCGCTGCAGCAGCCAAGGCAGTAGCGGGAGATAAGCCAGCAGCCAAGGCAGCAAAGAAGGAGAAGGCACCTGCAGTTGAAGATAAGCCATTTGCAGAGTTTATTCAACAAGACTATTTGCCAGCATTGAAGCAGGCACTTGCAGCTCAAGGCGTCCCAGATTTAGAGCTGACTTTTGAAAAGCAGAAAGTCCCGCTTATCGGCTACAACCAGGCGGATGATTGCTGGCAAATTGTGGGACGCTGGCAAAATGAGGGCTTACGTCAATTCAACCTTTATTTTGAGAAAGAAGATATTCAAGGAAGAAAATTCTTTTCCTGCAATGAAGGTTCTAAGCCTAGTACCCTTGAGCCGTTCTTAGGTGACGAACGTAAAGTGACGCGAGATCTCATGATTTATGGTGCCGTTCAACGCTTAAACGGTCAAAAGTGGCTTCAGCGCAATTGAGCATAACGTAGCAACTCTTAACGTTATCAGGACTCTTTGCCCTAGCAGAGATTGGTAAACTGAGGGTCAAGGAAAAACACAAGCTATAGCTACAGAGTAATCAAGACATGGTAGATTCCCTTAAAAAGCCGAGTTTTGAAGAGATGCGACCAGGGGTGAAAATCCCAGCCAAGGAAACTCTGCTAACACCCCGGTTTTACACCACCGACTTTGATGAAATGGCTC
>JAFAVL010000565.1 GCA_019242465.1 Chroococcidiopsidaceae cyanobacterium CP_BM_RX_35
GCTTACCCCAAACCTATGTGGCAGTGGATGGCTTTGAAGTGGGTGTGCCCACCCTACGCCGCGAACAGCTAGAGATTCCATCGGATGCAGTAATTTATCTAAGTGCTCAGCAGGGCTTTAAGCGCCATCCTGATACACTTCGTCTGCAAATGCAGATTCTAAACCAGGTACCCAATAGCTATTTTCTAGTTAAAGGCAGAGGAGATGACACAACTATTCGGCAATTCTTCGAACAGATTGCTGAAGTAGAAGGGGTTGATCCAGGTCGGTTGAGGTTTTTGCCCAGAGATCCGAGTGAGTACGCGCATCGAGCAAATTTGGGAATTGCTGATATAGTTTTGGATACATATCCATATAACGGAGCTACAACAACCTTGGAAACCCTATGGATGGGCATTCCTCTGGTAACACGGGTTGGTCAACAATTTGCTGCCCGTAATAGTTATACCTTCATGATGAATGTCGGGGTCACAGAAGGGATTGCCTGGACGGATGAAGAATATGTGGAGTGGGGAATTCGCTTAGGGAAAGATCCAGGTTTACGGCAACAAATCGCTTGGCGGCTGCGGCAGTCTAGGCAAACGTCGCCCTTATGGAATGGGCAGCAGTTTACTCGTGAGATGGAGAAAGCATATAAGCAAATGTGGCAAAGATATGTTGAAGCGGGTAAATAGCCTGTAAAGTTAGGCAGGAGAGTAAGGTGAAAGTTGCTCACAATTTGCTGAAGTCTTTACATACAGATAGCTGATGTGCAACCTTATAGACTTGCAACAACAGGCAGAAGAGTACTTAGCACAAGATCGATACAGTGAGGCTATAGTTCTTTACGAGCAGTGCATCGAAGCTGAGCCAACTGTTGTATCTAACTATTGGAAGCTAGGACTGGCATTACTGCTAGAAGCAAAAGAATTAGAAGCGCAGAGTGTTTGGCTATCAGCAATAGCTGCAGGCACATCGGAGGAAATTGAGATTTGGACAGAAGAACTTATCAAAACACTAGAAACAGAAGCCATTTCTCATTTACAACTCGGCAATCTTCATCAGTCAGAAATACTTTTTTGCCAAATCCTTGAACTAAACTCAGACAACATAAATGCTTTAGTGAACCTAGGATTTATTGTTGAAGAACAGGGAAAGTTAGAAAAAGCTATCTCTTTTTACCAACAAGCTATTGAGCTTGAACCAGATCATGTTTTAGCAAACTGGAACCGAGTACTTGCTATGCTTCGCTCTGGAAATCTCGCATGTGGATTTGCAGAATTTGAATGGCGCTGGCGAGTTATTGGAGTAGTCAGACCTTTCTTCTTTCAATGTTTTTGGGATGGCTCAAGCCTTGATGGTAAAACTATTCTTATTCACGCTGAAGGAGGGTTTGGTGACGCAATTCAGTTTGCCCGTTACATACCTCTAGTAGCCCAACAACATGAATGTCACATCATCTTTGAGTGTCGTGAACCACTTAAGCGTTTGATGGAAAGCGCTTCTGGAATCAACCAACTTATTGTTGAGGGAGAAGAACTACCTCACTTTGATGTTCATGCACCCTTGATGAGTCTCCCCCGAATTCTAGAAACAACTCTAGAGAATATATCAGCAGAAGTTCCCTATATAAGCTTTACAACATCATCCATTAAGCTTGAAACTCCCCCAGAAAAAACAATGAAAGTAGGAATTGTTTGGGCTGGGGAGCCAGCAAATCCGCAAAATCACAAGAGATCTTGTTCTCTAATCCATTTTTCAGAGCTTCTGAATTTACCAGGCATTAGTTTTTATAGCCTACAGAAAGGGTCGCGGGTAAAAGACCTAGATCAGCTTCCCTATGAGGAATTATTACAAGACTTAAGCCATCAGATTGTTGACTTTGCTGATACTGCTGCGCTAGTAGCGCAGCTCGATCTAGTCATTACTGTAGATACTGCGGTTGCCCACTTAGCAGGAGCATTGGGTCAACCAGTATGGGTGCTGCTGTCATTTGTTCCAGATTGGCGATGGATGATGGATCGTGAGGATAGCCCATGGTATCCTACAATGCGTTTATTTCGGCAGAAAGAGCCTGGAGATTGGGCTGGAGTGTTTGAGCGAGTAGGTGAAGCTTTACAGCAGTTGGTGAGTCATTTTAAATGAAGTGAGGGTGAACCGTGATCGCCCTTAACAGGCATTCCCAGATAATCGCCTGGGAACGAGAAGGCTTGTTGCACTGTGCTAACATTGCTCGTAAATCCTGCTTGGAGGTCAATCAATGCCTACCCTGCATGTACAAAATGTACCCGATGACTTGTATGCACAGCTGCAACAGTTAGCCGCAGCTCAGAACCGCTCGATTAGCGCCCAAGTCATTACCATGTTAGAAAGTGCTTTGCCAACTCCAGCTATTCAACCTCAGCACAAGACCCAGCAAAATGTAACGAAAATC
>JAFAVL010000762.1 GCA_019242465.1 Chroococcidiopsidaceae cyanobacterium CP_BM_RX_35
TCCAGGTTTCGCCTTGGGGATCAAAGGCGAGATTTTCTGCCATTCCACATCACTCAGATCGCTATCGTAGGCACATCGGCTCATCTGCAAAACTCTACTCTCTACTCACTTCCAGCCTACCAAACCTCCTTTTCAAACAGGTTCTAATAGAGTGCTATGTACTTACACATATATAAGCTTCATTTTAGCAAGGATGCGGCGCTATGTATAGCGGCATACATAAAAAATTTAGAAATAGATGTTTCTTGAGCGGTAGGCTTGCGAGTCTGCTACTTGTCGATAATTAAAATATGACGTTCAAAAAGGCTAGTATTTGTGTTGCGCTCTCCAAGTGCCAAACAAAATCGATTGCTGGCTGCTTTGCCTGAGGAGGAATACAACCGCTTATTGCCCTACTTAGAGTGGGAGGTGTTGGACTTGAAGAAAGTTCTGTACCACCCAAATGCAGCCATTGAATCTGTTTATTTCCCATTGAGTGGTGTAGTTTCGTTGCTCACCGTTCTAGACAATGGCGAATTAATTGAAGTAGGGACGATCGGCAATGAAGGTATGGTAGGAATTCCAGTCCTATTGGGAGCCAGTCGAATTCCTGGTCAAGCAATCTGCCAGATTCCTGGCACTGCTGTACAGACGAGTACAGAGGTATTCAAACGTGAGGTTGTTCCGAATACAGTGCTTTATGAGTTACTGCACCGCTACACGCAAGCAATGTTTAACCAAATTTCTCAAACGGCTGCTTGCAACCGCAGTCATTCCATTCAAGAGCGGTTCTGCCGTTGGATTTTGATGTGTCATGACCGAGCGGATTCCGATCAGTTTCCGCTCTCTCAGGAGTTTTTGGCTCAAATGCTAGGGATTCGTCGCGGCAGTGTGAGTAAGGTTGCTTCCATCGCTCAAAACGCCGGACTGATTCAATATAGTCGTGGCAAAATAACCATTTTGGATCGCGAAGGGCTAGAAGCAACTGCCTGTAACTGCTATCAAGTGATTAAGACCGAATTCGAGCGCTTAATCGGTAGTAATTAAGAGCAAGCATCTTCTCAAGCATGAGCGAGTGATGGTGTTTTATGCTACCTTTTCTGACATTACCAAATTAACTAAAGTCGGGGCGATCGCTTCCAATGGCAGCACCCAATCGACTTTCCCAGTTTCAATCGCCGCCTTGGGCATATTGAAACATTCAGAGGTTGCCTCATTCTGAGCAATCACCAGACCGCCACGCCCTTTAACTGCCACAACTCCCATTGCCCCATCCCCATTGCTACCCGTGAGGACAACTGTGATCGCTCTCATTTGGTAGCTACTTGCCAATGACCAAAATAGCTTATCGGCAGCAGGGCGAGTAAAGTTCACCTTCGGCGCATCAGAGAGAGTGAGAGTCCCGTCTCGCTTGACTAACACATGGCGATTGGGCACAGGTGTATAAATTGTTCCTGGTCGGAGTAAATCGCCTGTTTCTGCTTGCTTTACCTGTAAAGCTGTACGGTAGCTCAGAATAGTTGATAGATGGCTGAGATAGTTAGGACTGATATGCTGAATTACAACAATCGCAGCGGGAAAGTTTGACGGTAGAGCAGACACAAGCGCACTGATGGCAGGTATGCCTCCTTGAGAAGCAGCAATGCCAACAACATTATAGGCAATGTTGGGGAAATGCGAAAGAATCTGTTGGCTGTTGGCTAATGCTTTGGTCAATGGTCGGACCCTTACCGAAGGCTGCAACAGCGAGCTGTTGCAGCCTTCGGTGGCAACCGATAGAGAGCCAACAGCGTGTTTATGTATGCAGATGTACGTAAGCTATTATGACAAAATTTCTGATATATGTACACTTACACACACAATAAGTTTACAAGTGAGTATATCTGGAGTGGGAGGCTGCGATTGCGCCTTCATGCTAAGTAGTTAAATTGCTTTGCAAACCGCACAGGTTGTTTCCTCTAGTGTAAAAAAGGCGCAAGCAGCTAGATTAGTTGCGGTGATAGTACATTGACAATACCTTGATCAAGGTGGAGAGTTCTTCTACTCTCCACTTCTTTCCATGGTGCCTCCGACAATATAGTTAGCGTCTGCTGTATTAGCAGCGAGCGGTGGCAACACTCCCTGAGTAACCAAAGCTTGATAGATTAAGGCAGCCGCTTCCCCACGACTAATGACCTGATTAGGCGCAAGCACTCTCACATTGGGGTAATTAACAACAATGTGTGCTTGTGTGGCTGCTGCTATGCCACTAGCGGCATAGCGAGGAATCGCCTTTGCATCTTTATAAGATTTACTCAAAACCGTTGTAGGAGAACCAGCAAAAGACAAACCCAGTCCCTTAGCTAAGGCAACAATTGCTTGCGCCTTAGTAATGTATTTAGTGGGATGAAATGAACCACCAGGATAACCTGTCATAAACCCTGCTGTGTAAGCATTCCTGATTGCAGATCCTGCCCAATAGTTAGCAGGAACATCGACAAAACTACCTGTAGATGACTGCACTTGTCTCTGACCAGGAAAGGCCTTTTGGAGCATTGCTGCAAAATCAGCGCGGTTCACAACCCGAGCAGGTCTAAACGAGCCATCAGGATATCCAGAAATAATGTTTCTAGCAGCCAGGGCTTGAATAAACGGACTAGCCCAGTTACTACTAATATCAAAAAAGGTAGGCTGAGTAGAATTCTCGCTCTCAGCTGGAGCATTAGTTTGAGCTTGCGCTCTTGAGTTGAGGCGGTTGGGGTCGATGCGATCGACCCCTTTATCCGCCGTGCCGGAACCACCTCCGGCGAACCCTTGAGCGGAAGCCAAAGTAGAAATGCTCAAGGGAAGCAACATACTTGCTGTCATTGTGAGCGCTATTAATACAGCCCTTCTAGATAACAAATTAGAGAAATTAGACATTAAAAAGATCCAAAATTCCTTGATTTTTGCTGGTCAGATTGTTGTGAGTGACACTCCTAACCAGCCAGCAAAGTTTTGTTGCTGTGCAGAGGAAGCATGTTCTACAGGAATCACTTGGTAACGGCTAGGAGAAGGTGCCAATAAGGTGATGGGGTAAGTGCGGAGTGCGTCTTGATGGAAAACCGCCATTTGGATAGTATCACCTGGTTGGTAGTCCTTGAGGCGATCGCTCAGTTGCTGAGCTGTCACCCGAAAGCCATCAATTGCTAGCAACTCATCTCCAGCAGCAATGCCGCTAGCACACGCAGGCGTCCCAGCTTCGACAAACTTAATTAACTCCCGACCATTTTCTGTCTGAACCTTAATCCCCAAATGAGGTAGCAATTCTTCGTCATCATCACTCACCACTCGTAAGCCAAAAGGCTCTAAATACTGGTCAAAAGGCAATTCCTCTGTGCCATCAACATAGTGTTTAAAGAAATCAGCCAGATCCATCCCCGCTACTGACTCAATAACAGCCAAAAGCTGTTCTGGGGTGAAGCCAATTTCCGCTTGTCCAAATTGCTGCCACATCTTAAGCATCACATCATCAAGCGAACGGGCATTGCCATGTCGCTCTCTAATGAGCAAATCCAGCAACAAAGACACTAATTCCCCTTTTAAATAGTAAGAAATTTGGGAATTGCCGCTATTGGCATCTGGTCGATAGAGCTTGATCCAGGCATCAAAACTCGACTCGCTCAATGGTTGCACAAGTCGTCCTGGAGTTGTCTGTAACCGTGTGATTTCCTTGCCCAAACCATGCAAGAAAAACTTGACATCATAAATCTCAGCTCGGAAGGGAATGACCAAGTCATAATAGCTCGTCGTCCCCTCACTGAACCATAGTGATGGGGTATAGTTTTCCTGATCGTAATCAAACACCTCCAACGCTTGGGGTCGAATCCGCTTCACATTCCATAGGTGAAAAAATTCGTGCGCCACCAACTGCATGAAGCGACCATACTTATCTTGAGCGCGAAACCCGAAACGGGGGTAGTTCAACGAGCAAGCGTACTTGTGTTCTAAACCACCATTACCCTGGGAAGATAGATGCAGGAGAAACACATATTTGTCATAGGGCAAACCGCCAAACAGCTGAGCTTCTACTTGGATAATCTTCTGGATATCTGGAATCATTTTTGCCGGATCAGCATTTCCTTGCCCCCAGATCGCTAGTTCATGCGATTTGCCCAAGGCTTCAAATTGATATAGCTGATGGCAACCGATTTCAAAGGGACTATCAACCAATGTGTCAAAATCTGAAGCGAAGAAAGTGTTGGACTGCTCTGACACTAATGACAAGGGAGTAGTAACCCGCCACTCAGGATGTGGCGGCACAATGGTTACGTAGATGGGTTGTTCCACCCCAGGCACTCTAAAAAACAGAGCGGCACCGTTGAAGTAACCGTGTGTGGCATCTAGATGATTAGTCCGGACGGAAAGCTCGGCAGCAAACATGCGGTAACGCACCGTAATCGTACTACCAGATTGCTTGCCAAGTACAGATGTTGCAATCTGCCAGTGATTTTTACCCAGCTTGCGCCAGGGCAGGGACTCTTCCCCTGCTTGAGCAGAGAAATCCTGCAGGTGTTTGGCATATTCCCGTACCAAGTAGGAACCTGGTGTCCACACAGGTAGCTTTAAATCTAGAACTGGCAGGAGGTAGCTTTTTAGGTGCAACGTCACCTCAAACAGATGTAATTCTGGTTGGGGCATGGCAACCTGGTAGTGAATTGCTGGAGCGATGCCAGGCTGCTGAGCAAGATGAGTTAGCGTTGCTTCAGTCATTTTTGTTTTTTGTTGATTGATTATCAGTCCTCACAAGCAGTTCCCACCATACTAGATTGGGAGCCAGCAAGGGGGTGTGTCACCTAAATTAGAAGTTATCACCCGCATTGCTGTTATGAGGCGGAACATTATGAGTTTATCGTTGAAGCAGTTGGCTTTTTCTCTCACCCTACTGGCTATCGGCGGCGGTGCAGGCTGGTTTAGCAGTGGCTATTTCCCATCACAGAAACACTCAATGACACGCCTAACAGCGGTGCCAATGGC
>JAFAVL010000425.1 GCA_019242465.1 Chroococcidiopsidaceae cyanobacterium CP_BM_RX_35
AAACATTCAGGGCAAAGCCGTGTAATGTAATCCACCGTCTGACTTTGATCCCGATAGCAGCAACCTTTCGTCCTTCCAGCCACACCCCCGTCAATCCAGGTAGGCGATCGCCACAGAGTCCATAAACCGCCAACACTCGGATTAAGACTTCTTCTAGCTGCCGCAGATACCAGTGCAAGTCTTGATGGTGATATTGGAGATTTAAGATCGGGTAACCTACCAAACAGCCAGGACAATGGTATGTGACTTCACCGCCTCGCTCTACATGATAGACATCCCAATGAGTTTGGTTGGGGTCAAATTTGAGAAATTTCCAATTGGCTCCTTGTCCCAGGGTGTAAACAGGTAGATGCTCTAGCAAAATTAACACATCATCCAGGTTAGGATTGGCAATCCGCTCGGAAAACAGCGATCGCTGCCATTCCAGGGCAGTTAGATAAGGCATCAACCCTCGACTATATAGCCAGCAGCGTCGTCGTGTCTTGCTTGATGAGTTTGAGGAAACCTCTCGATCCAGATTCTTGTGCATCAAAGCCGTTAGGGGTTTGGGCTCCATATTAGCTAGTTGCTCATCGATTCATCAAGAAATATCAAAAAATGCGAAGGATATTGAAGGAAGCGCAAAGGTCGCTGTTTGCTGGAATACAAAATGATAGGGTAAATGCAGAACTTCAAAATGAGAGTTCAGCGGGAGAAGTCACATGAAGCTTGTGATCCATGGCAAAAATATTGAAATCACTGATGCCATTCGTGAATACGTGCATCAAAAAATTGAAAAGGCGGTGAACCACTTTCAAAACCTCACTACAGAGGTAGACGTGCATCTGTCGGTAGCCCGCAATCCTCGAATCAGTACTAAGCAGGCAGCTGAAGTGACTATATACGCCAACGGTAGTGTCATCCGTGCCGAGGAAAGTAGCGATAGTTTATACGCCAGCATTGACTTGGTAGCCGATAAAATTGCTAGGCGACTGCGTAAATACAAAGAAAAGCGTCAAGAGCAAAAAACTGCTGTTCAACCCACAAGCAATAATATAATCTCAGAACCGCCTTTGGTTTCCGATCTCGTTGGTGATCGCTCACCAGAGCTACCCAGCGAAGTTGTGCGCACTAAGTACTTTGCCATGCCACCTATGACTGTTGAAGCCGCTTTGGAACAGCTGCAACTCGTGGGACATGACTTTTATATGTTTCGTAATGCCCAAACTGGGGAGATAAATGTGATTTATGAGCGCAACCATGGTGGCTATGGAGTTATCCAACCACGTAATGGCAACGGACATAAAGAATCTACCAATGGGAAGGCGGCTTACAGCAACCAAGTAACGCCAGAAAATTCCCGTTCAACTATTTAAGAGAGGTTAGGGGTTAGAATGCAGCAAGTTTGAGATACTTTGCCAGACGAGCCAAATATTCAGTCCTGCGATCGCGACAGCGACACTCCAAGAGAGCAGTTTTAACCATAATGAATTGACAAACTCGCCCATCAGGCGGCGATTGCTAGTAAATATGACTAGCGGGATCACGGCAAATGACAGCTGGAAGCTAAGCAGGACTTGGCTGAAAATGAGCAATGTGGTAGTGCTACTTTGACCAAATAAGACTATACACAAGAGTGTAGGGATAATTGCTGATAGCCTACTGATCAGACGACGGAACCAAGGAGCAAGGCGCAGGTTTAAAAAGCCTTCCATGACGATTTGACCAGCTAAAGTTGCCGTCAGGGTTGAACTCTGACCAGAAGCAAGTAAAGCTAGGGCAAAGAGCAAACTTGCGACTTTTGCACCTAAGAGAGGGGACAGCAATTTGTAAGCATCTTCAATTTCTGCTACCCCCTGATGACCAGAAAAATGAAAGGCAGCAGCAGCAACAATCAAGATAGCAGCGTTAACAAACAGCGCCGACGATAAAGCAATAGTTGAATCGAGCGTGCCAAACTTGATAGCTTCCTGTTTCTTTTCCGAGGTGCGCTGCCAAGCTCGTGTTTGCACCAGTGCAGAGTGCAAATACAAGTTATGAGGCATGACAGTGGCACCCAAAATGCCAAGAGCAGCATATAGCATTCCTTGCTGGTGGACAATGACTGGCTGAGGCACAAAACCCCGCATAACTCCGCTCAAGTCGGGGTGGGAAAAGATTACTTCTGCTATGTAGCACAGTCCGATGCTAGATACCAAGGTAACAGTCAAAGCTTCAACGTACCGGAAGCCGTAGCGCTGGAGCATGAGTAAGAGTAGGACATCCAGGCTGGTGAGGCATACACCCATAACCAAGGGGATGTGAAACAACAACTCCAGGGCGAGCGCACCGCCAATGACCTCTGCCAGGTCACAAGCTATAATGCCAATCTCAGCCAATATCCACAAGGCAATGTTTACCCTCGGGCTGAAATGGTCGTGACAAGACTGAGCTAAATCTCGTTCGGTCGCGACTCCCAGACGCACGCACAAAGATTGCAGCAAGATAGCGATGAAGTTAGATAATAAAATGACGCTGAGGAGCGTGTAACCAAACTGGGCTCCACCCGTAATATCTGTCGCCCAGTTACCTGGGTCCATATAGCCCACAGAAACCATATAGCCAGGTCCAGCAAAAGCAAATAGCTTCCGCCAGAAGCTTTTACCTTCAGGGATACTAATACTACGGTAAGCTTCAGGTATACTATGCTGTGTTTCTGTATTTTCGAGCAGAGGCATCAGTGTTTGCTGTTTTCATATTTATCTCATAAATCCACCATCTTATAGAGGCATAACTTCTAGCTGAGGAATGAGATTGGTTATAGTAAAATTTTTGTCCTAATTGGGAATAGGGAAAGGAGCAAACTAGCTGACTTTAACAAGCACGGTATTCTTTGCTACCTTGGCTTCATAGCGCTCCAAAGCTTTAGCTGCTAACTTAGCTTAACTTTTAACTTTGTCTTTTTCTGATAGAAGTTAATGGTAGGTCACTTGTGAGGAGAAGCGATGGCGACAGCGTATCCGGAGATTGATATTGCTCCGTTGATTGACCACGCGTTACTGAGACCGACTGCCACTCTAGAGCAGGTAGAGCAGTGGTGCGAAGAAGCAGATCGGTTTCAGTTTGCAACTGTTTGTGTCTATCCTGTCCATGTGCGGACTGCAGTTGAGCGGCTGCAAGG
Organism: Chroococcidiopsidaceae cyanobacterium CP_BM_RX_35; assembly: GCA_019242465.1. The sequence continues at coordinate 3,140 of JAFAVL010000425.1, forward strand.
CAAACAACCTCAGGTTTGTACTGTAATTGGCTTTCCGACTGGAGCAACTACGTCGGCGGTAAAGCTCTACGAGGCCCAAGAAGCGGTGGAAAATGGGGCAACGGAACTAGATGTTGTCATCAACTTGGGCTGGTTGAAAGCTGGGAAGACAGAGGAGCTACACAAAGAAATTGCGCAAATATGTGATGAAACGGGGCAGACAGTCAAAGCGATTTTAGAAACTAGTCTGCTGACGGATGCAGAGAAGCAACTGGCAGCTGAAATATGTATGGATGCAGGGGTAAGGTTCTTAAAAACCAGTACGGGCTGGAATGGAGGGGCAACGGTAGCAGATGTGAAACTTTTACATGATGTAGCACGAGAGCAGGTGGGCATTAAAGCTTCAGGTGGCATCCGCACCATTGACCAAGCCATAGAGTTAATTCTGGCAGGAGCAACTCGCTTAGGCACCTCTCGAGGTCCCGATTTGATCCGCAAGCGCGATACCCTGGAAGAGAAAGCAGAATGAAAATTATAAGTTGGTAGAGCAGGCTGACCAAATTTGAATGGGTCGAACTTACAAAGCAACTGGAATTAATCTCAAAGGGATGCCCTTGGGCGAGTCAGACAGACTACTCGTAATTTTGACACGAGAATATGGTCTGATCCGAGCAGTAGCACCGGGGGCGCGTAAGCATCATTCTGGCTTGAGCGGCAGGAGCGGGTTGTTTGTTGTTAATGAGTTATTAATTGCCTCAGGGCGATCGCTCGATAAAATTACTCAGGCTGAGACTATTGAATCCTATCCTGGTCTGAGTCAAGATTTAGGCAAACTAGCAGCTAGCCAGTACTTGGCAGAGATGGTGCTTGCTCAAGCTTTAAGTGAACAACCTCAAGAAGAGCTATTTTGCTTACTTAATGAACACCTGAGTCGGTTGGAGCGATTGCCTAACCAATCTGCATCTTTAGTACTAGCACATCTCACCCATGCTGTCTTCCACCTGCTAGCTTTGGCAGGGGTAACGCCGCAAGTTCAAGTTTGTTGCCTCACTCAGCTACCCCTGAGCCCAGACTTTACCGATCCAGACTGGCGGGTCGGATTTAGTGTTACTGCTGGTGGAACGGTGAGTCTCTCGGCATTAGGACGATTGGAAGCAAAGGGTCACCTTCCCAGTGGGAAACAGCAGTCCAACTCTCCACCGCAGCGCTCGACGACTTACACTGTTGGCACCACAAGAGGCTCAACATCATTTAAAGATAATGCTGTGGCTGAGGCAGGCATAGGTTACCAAACAATCAACCATCGTCAGGAAAAACCAGTGCTTAGCACCCGACTGAATGCAATAGAACTCTCCCTACTCCAGCAACTGGCTGGTGCTTCTCTGCCGCAACTGGTTGCAGCCTTACCAAGCCAGCAGTCTAGCCTTGATACCAGTTGGCGATTTGTTGAGCAGATTTTGCGCCAGTATGTCCAGTACTATTTCGGGCGACCAATTCGCTCTGCCACCTTGATTGATAGTTATTTTGCTTCCTTGCCGACTCATTCCACAAACCATGATGCAACCGTCTGATTTGAATACAGAAATGTTCACACCGTCCCGGAGCTATCCCAGCCAGCACCGGAATACGGCACCAGGTCGAGTTCCTCGTCCCTACCTTGTGTCTACACCCAAGCCTGTACCTGGAGCAGACCACTTTCTGTCTTCTGACCAAACTCGAATCTCTGAGCTACCAGCCTTCGACGCTGCCCTCCGCAGCGAGAATAGCGAAGTGAATGGCAAAGTAGCAGATGCAGAGCCAACCGTAGGGCAAATGAGTGAACCAGCTACTGACACGACTTTAGAAACGCTCCAGGAGAGTGAAGGCAATGGTGTTGCTTCAGACACCAAGGAGGCTTCTGCTGGTGCGAGTAGTCAGTCTGGCGTCACCGCTGATGAGGCAGAGGACGTTAAAGAACCTGGGTTTTTGCCCGTCCTAAAGAATCGCAATTTCTTGTCTCTGTGGAGTGGTCAAGTCTTTTCTCAGCTAGCGGACAAAGTCTATCTCGTGCTGATGATCGCGCTGATCTCGACTCGCTTTCAGACTGGCAGTCAGAGTATTAGTGGCTGGGTATCAGCGATTATGATGGCTTTTACGATCCCAGCAGTCCTGTTTGGTTCGGTTGCTGGTGTGTTTGTCGATCGCTGGCCGAAAAAGGCAGTATTGGTGGCAACAAATCTGCTACGTGGCATCTTGGTGTTGGCAATTCCACTGCTGCTGTGGATAACAGACGACTGGGTAACCCTTGCCGGGCTGCCAGTAGGCTTTGGTATTCTCTTAGGTCTTTCTTTCCTTATTTCTACCTTGACGCAGTTCTTTGCACCAGCTGAGCAAGCAGCAATTCCGCTGATTGTCGAGCAGCGGAATTTGTTGTCAGCTAACTCACTCTATACAACTACTATGATGGCGTTGGTAGTGGTTGGGTTTGCGGTTGGTGAGCCACTGCTAGCGATAGCTGATACCCTAGCGATTGCTCTAGGAGCTAGTGCCGGGATTGGCAAGGAACTTGTGGTGGGAGGCAGTTACGCGATCGCCGGACTCTTGTTGTTGCTGCTTAAAACTGATGAAAAACACCAAAACACCGATAGAGAGTCACCTCAAGTTTGGCAAGATTTGCGTGATGGGGTGCAATATTTGAGTCAAAATCATCGTATCCGGGTTGCCCTAATTCAACTTGTGATTTTGTTTTCCATCTTTGCGGCTCTAGCTGTCTTGGCTGTGCGGATGGCGGAGGTGATTCCTGGCATGAAATCCTCTCAATTCGGCTTCTTACTGGCGGCTGGAGGCGTAGGAATTGCAGCTGGCGCAACGCTTTTAGGTCAGTTTGGTCAGCGTTTTTCTCACACTCAGCTGAGCCTTTATGGTTCTATAGGAATTGCTGCCTCCCTACTAGGGCTTTCTGTATTCACCAAACAGCTATGGGTTGTGCTGCTATTGATTTCACTTTTGGGTAGCTTCGCTGCTCTGGTGGCGATCCCGACACAGACGACGATCCAAAAAGAAACTTCTCCCGAAATGCGTGGCAAAATCTTTGGTCTTCAGAACAATGTGATTAATATTGCTCTCTCGTTGCCTTTAGCCTTAGCAGGTGTAGCAGAGACCTTCATTGGGTTAAAAGCCGTTTTTCTAAGTTTAGCTGTGATTGCGAGTTCAGGTGGTGCCTTTACCTGGTATATTTGCCGTAAAGAGCCAGAAAAGTCATGAGTTTTGAATAGGCTCAAAACTTGTTCTTTGTTACGAAGGCGCTGCTCCCATAAACTCAAGATCTAAAGAATGCATATTGCCTGGATTGGAAAAAAAACACCCTTTTGTGGCAATGTCACTTACAGTCGAGAAATTACCAATGCCCTATTAGAAAAAAAGCACCAGGTTAGCTTCCTCCATTTTGCGCAAGAGGAATCCACCCCAGATAATTGGCCAGACTGCCCTGAAGTGTACCTGCCCTTCTTCTACAAGTCTCAGGTTTACACGATCCCAACGCTAAAGGCGACTAAAATTTTAAAGCAGTCGTTGCAGCAGCTCTCACCAGATTTGGTACATGCTTCCCTGACTCTATCTCCTCTCGATTTCCTGCTACCAGAAATTTGTGCAGACCTAGATTTGCCGTTGGTTGCGACCTTTCACACGCCATTTGCTGGCAAAGGAGCAAAACTCAAATCAGGGACGCAACTTTTGGCATATCAACTCTATGCGCCTTTCTTAGTTAATTACGATCGCGTCATTGTCTTTTCGCAAGTTCAACGGGACTTATTAGCCCGGCTCAGCGTACCAGCGCCTAACGTTGCTGTCATCCCTAACGGGGTTGATGTCCAAAAATACTCTCCTGGTCCTTCCAACACAAAGGCAGAATGGAAGGCAAACCGACTATTTGTTTACCAAGGTCGGCTTGCCCCTGAGAAAAACTTAGAATCACTGCTGCGAGCCTGGAAGCAGTCGGAAATGAGACCAGATAGTAAATTGTTAATGGTTGGTGACGGTCCCCTCAGGTCTTCTTTAGAGCCGTTCTATGGACCCGAATACGGTATTTACTGGTTAGGCTCAGTGGCTGATGAACAGCGGCGGATTGAAATCCTGCGGGGATCAGATGTGTTTATTCTGCCTTCTTTAGTAGAGGGTCTATCGTTAGCTTTGTTAGAAGCAATGGCTTGTGGTCTAACCTGTCTAGCAACAGATGTGGGTGCAGACGGGGAGGTGCTGGAAAAAGGAGCTGGTGTCACTCTTAATCCCAGACAAGTGGTATCGCAGTTACGCACACTGCTGCCACTATTCCAAGACCATCCAGAATTATCAACCCTCTTAGGGCAAAAAGCCCGACAACGAGTGTTAGAGCGCTATACGCTCAGTAGCAATATTAAACAGTTGGAACGGCTCTATTTCCAGGTTTTAGAGCAACGGCGAATGAGTGTCGTTTAGGAAATTCCTGCTCTCCTCCTGCTCCCCCACTTCCCCCTATACCCCCACCAAGGACTAACTTGCAGCACCCCGTTTTTGGTAAAAACGACCCGAAACTGAGCGATATCTTTAGGGGTGTTGCGACTGCTCTGTAAGTTATAGTGCCAGTTGGGAAGTGGAGTTTGATCAATGTGAGTTCGCGCTGCCGCATTGACAGGCGTATACCCCATGAGCGTGCCGTTGGCATCCATTTCTACACGGTAGACTAGATTTTGTGCCATTCGAGGGGGTGTTGTCCATGCTCGATTCAATTGGTCATATAGCTTTCGATTTAACGCACGCAGCTGGTGAATGTCAGTAATTTCTAGTACAGTGGGGTGAGCCGTTGTTAAATCTGGAATTGGGGTCGGAGTTGCAGGTCGAGGACTAGCATAACTTTGACTAGACCGTTTGGTATTCGAGGTTGTCACCCTAAAGCTAGGCTGTGGTTGTGGGAGCCGCTTAGCGGGAGTCGGAACAAAGAACAACGCGATCGCACTCAAGGCCAAACTGTATACTCCTACAGCGGCTGGTACTGCTTGCTTAGTCAAGATTTGGCTAGAACCAGCGTCAGGTATCCCAATTGGCAGCAGTGGTGGCGGTGAAAAATCTGGTAGCGTTTGGCTATCAGCTAAAAATTGATCGACTGCCTCTACCAGATCAAATAGTTGTACTGTCGTCAAGTCTATTTGAATTGGCATTTTGCTAGAGTTTTTGCCAACGTCTAATCCCTGGATTCCTGGGGTTGCCTGCACGATTAACCGATGTCGGTGTTCATCAACTTGCTGCAACTGTACCAGTCCAGGCTCTAGTGTTTGAGCTGCTGGGTGCCGTACCTGACTCAAAAATTCCTGTGCATAACTGCTGACTGCTGCGATCAAGCTTTCAAAAAAGTCCCGTCCCCCAGAAAGAGGCTGAACACTTGCAGCCAAATAACAGTCTACACTCACCAAGGTTGAGAGCAAGGGTCGCATCTCTTCTATAAACGTGCCAGTCGTAGCATCACTCAAACCCTCCAAAACCAGCGTGCAATTAGGCAGGCTATACAGGCGTTGGATAGTCATTCGATTGTTAGATTTTATCCAAAATTCTATCTCAAGGACCAACCCAAACGTGTTGGCTGTTCGTAAATTCGCTTGAGAGTGTTGATGTCTCTAGTAGAGATGGGTGGAGGGTTGCGAACTTGGGAGAAGTACATCACATCAGTCGCTACCTGACTATGCCCCCAAATTCCCAAAGCATGACCTAGTTCGTGACGGGCAGATGCCTGAAGGTAAGGAACTATTTGTCTAGGGCTCAGCTTAATGGTGCAGCGGTGGGATAAGACAGCCGGAGTATCTTTCATTTTGCTCGTGTATAACTCATAGCTAGTTTCTGCGGTACGCACTCGCTGTAATTCACCCCTTGGGGAAAGCCGGAGTGGAGAACGCCACTGCAAAATGACAATATCAGCTACCGCTGGCTGCTCAACTAGCACTAGGGGCAAATAAACACTCCACTCCTGTACAGCCGACAGCACAGCTCTTACCCACCTTTGGGCTTGGTCGTCGCTGTCTTGAACTGCGGATTCTATATAAACCCGAACGGGAAACTGTGACCAGATTAGGTAGCCCACAGCCGTTGGCTGAACTTGGGCAAAGTAGTCACCGCTATTGGTATTATCCTGCCACTGGGCTAACTCGGGGGGCAGGGGATGAGGCTGGGGGATCGGTAGCGTGGCTGGTGTTAAAGGTGCTGAGACTAAG
>JAFAVL010000796.1 GCA_019242465.1 Chroococcidiopsidaceae cyanobacterium CP_BM_RX_35
TTTGAGGCTCTTTATAGATTCCAGGGATCTGAAGTGGCGGTGGTAGTAAAGAGGGTATAATACGGACTCCGATTAACTTTGAGCCTGATTGAGCCGTGACCACCTCCGAGCTGATTAATCTCCCAACCTTGATTGATGAACAAAAGAGCTATGAGACTGTGCGCCAATTGCGATGACCTGAAGGAGTAACTTGTAGCAAGCGCGGCTCCAAGCACGTAGTCAAACGAGGTTTTGATGAGACTCAGCCTTACCGTCAACGTTATCAATGTCAAACTTGTCAATCTCGATTCGACGACTTGAGTGGTATGATTCTAGCTGGTCATCATCAGCCCTTGCAGACCTGGATTCTCTGTCTATCAATTGGTTGCGGGTTTTGTGTAAAAGTTGATGTGAAATATTGAGCGGCAAGATCAAGTTGAGCCCTCAAGGGGAAAGAACGCTCTATTTTGGGTAGTGATATGGAAGTAGTGGTGAGGCAGAACCCTTATCCTATCGAGATTACGTATAATATTACCTAATACAAGTAGACTGCAAATAATCATCAACAAACTAGCATTTTTGATGACAACAATTTTGGCATTCTTATTTTCTTCATTCATCATGCTGTTATCCAGCGTAGCAGTAGAGTCGGTGAAACTATCTGATGAAAAGTGTGAGGAACTCCCAGAACGAGTCTGTCCTGCCTGTGGTTCTGAGCATTTGATCAAAAATGGTTCAGTTCACCATGGCAAACCAAAACATCAATGTAAAAGCTGTGGTCGTCAATTCGTTGACAATTCCACTAAAATAACTGTTTCACAGGAAATAAAACACCTCATCGAGCGACTCTTACTGGAGAAAATATCACTGCGAGGAATTGCTAGAGTTACCCGAGTAAGTTGGTCTTGGTTGCAAGATTGTGTGAGTCAAAAGCTGGCTCGTACTTCGCGGCAGATAAAGGTTTCAGGAAAACTGCCAGGCAAGTTCACTATTGAATTTGACGAAATGTGGTCATTTGTTGATAGCAAGAAAAATGAGGTTTATATCTGGCTAGCAATTGATCGTAAATCTCAAAAAATTATTGGTTGCTTTGTAGGAGATCGAACTCGAAAATCAGCTCGTAAATTATGGGCTTCCTTACTAGAGATTTATCAGCAATCTGCCTTCGCCTATACAGATTTTTGGTAAGCGTAACATTACAGTTATTCCCCACAATCATCATCGAGCTGTTGGTAAAGAAACAGGTCTAACTAATCATGTCGAACGATTGAATAATACATTCAGACAACGGGTCTCTCGACTGGTAAGAGAAAATCGGCATGGTTCAAGAGCAGGTAACAGTTGGAGAACTGTTGGTGGGGAAAAAACGATGCTCAGCGAAGGAAATTTGAAGTGAGAGACATGATGAGAGATACTCATGAATCGGTGTCGTATCTGCTGTAACTGAAGAATGAGTCATCCCATGTCGGTGGCTGCCAGCCTGTCTCCTGCTGCCCGAAAAACATTAGCCATTGAAGTCCTGTCGAAAAACCAATCCATAAGCCATCTAGCAGCACAACAGCAGGTAAGCCGGAAGTTTCTCTATCAACAGGGGCAAAAAGCCAGTGAGGCGCTGGACGCTACCTTCAGCTCTGCCACAGATGAGCCGGAAGTACTCTTCTATCTGCCCATTACCAAGACCTGGCTCTGGCAGTTGATTCTGGCATTAATCCTCATCTGCCACTGCTCTTACCGAGGAGTAGTGGAACTGTTACGGGACGTGTTCGACCTGTCCATAAGTGTAGGGACGATTCAGAATCGCCTACAATCAGCTGCGCAGAAAGCATCTGCAATTAATCTGACCCAAGACTTGTCTGCCATCAAAGTGGGACTACACGACGAAATCTTTCGAGGGAATCAGCCTGTACTAGTGGGCGTGGATGCTAGCTCAACTTACTGCTACTTGTTGGCAGCAGCGGAGCACAGGGATGAAGACACATGGGGAGTGCATCTACTAGATGTCAGCAAACAAGGACTCAATCCTGACTACACTATTGCCGATGCTGCCAAAGGACTGAGAGCTGGGCAAGCAGCAGCTTGGCCCAAGACACCCTGTCACGGAGACATCTTTCATATCCAGCATCAAGCTAAAGAATTGGTGAGTTACCTCTCCCGACGAGCGGTTGCGGCTACTTCTCACAGGCAAAAACTTGAGCAGGAGATGCTCAAAACCAAACTACAAGGTCGAGGGCACACCCTCTCCACCAAACTGACCCTGGCTCGTCGAGGAGAACTGCAAGCTGTGCAACTGGCTAATGATGTGAAGATTTTGCTGCAATGGCTCAGTCACGATGTTTTAGCTCTGGCTGGTCCTGCAATGGAAGAGCGACAGGAACTGTTTGATTTCATCGTCACCGAATTAAGCCAACGGGAAAATCTACTGGCACATCGCCTTCGTCCTCTCAGGACGGCTCTCAAAAATCAACGAGACGACCTGCTGGCTTTTGCCCAGGTTTTAGATCAAAAACTGGTTGAGATTGCCCAACGCTTTGATACTCCTCTCTATTTAGTTCGGGCTGTCTGCTTGCTGCACAGAAAAAAACCCTCTTCTTGCGCCTACTGGCAACGCTGGAATCATTTACACCATCTATTATCAGGAAAATTTCATCTCCTGATGGCAGCAGTGAACCAGGCGCTATAACAAACTCCCAGAGCCAGTTCTTTGGTAGAAAATCTCAACTCTCGCCTACGTAATTACTTTTTTCTCCGTCGCCAACTCGGTCCAAAGTACTTGGACTTACTACAGTTTTTCCTCAATCATCGCGCCTTCATGCGCAGTCAGTGTATCGAACGGGTGGGCAAGAGCCCCACCAAATTAATGACAGGTCAACCTCATGCTCACTGGTTAGAGCTTTTAGGTTTTGAGCGGTTTCAACGCACCTAATTTCTACTGCCAAAAGTTATCTTTATCTCTGCAGGGGTTACAAGGATAGTTGCAAAGCGGATAGGATAAGGGTTCTAGCTCTCAAACCTCTTGAAAAATTCGACCACTTATTGCGAGTCATTTGCATCAGTTGGGTCACAGCGTCCTCACATCCTTCCTGGAAGTGAACCCATGTTTGCCCGTATAAACCAATATAAAAACTGCTATGGCGTTTGACTGTTCGACTCACCTCTTGAACTCGTCCCACATATTTTTGCATCCCCATATGTTTGATGGTTTTTCCTCCAAATGTAGCGCTAGTATAGGCGAGAGTAATTAGCAAGATGATTGCTTTTAGTCTCTGACCTGACAGGTTTGTTCCTTCCAAGTTATAGCCTCCGCTTTTTAGATCTCGGAACATCTCTTCAATCCCAAATCTCTTTTTATAAGCTTGAATTGCTATGTCTAACGATTCTAGATTGGTAAAAATAAACCAACCTTCATCTGGAGCCCATCCCCGATATTTCTTCTGCCATTTCGCTGCCAGGTTGTACGGCTTAAATCCTTTCTGCTTGGTCAAGCGTACTCCTTCTAGATAGAGCGAAATTCCCGGTCTCAATCCCAAAGCTTTTAATTGAATCCAAATCCCTTTTTCTAGCTCAATATATTCGTTCTGTTTCAAACGCAAGCAAAAGTAGCATCCCTGCTCTGCCAAGCAATTTGCTAGTCTCACCCCACAAAATTCTCTATCCCCTAATAGGACAACTGTATAATCTTTAACGAGAGGTAAAACCAGGGCTAATACCTCTGTTTGTAACTCAAAACTTGAGCTACCTTTGTGAGTCAGGAGTTCAAAATAAATGGGGATTGCCCTTCGCTGCCAAATTAAGCTAACCATTA
>JAFAVL010000135.1 GCA_019242465.1 Chroococcidiopsidaceae cyanobacterium CP_BM_RX_35
GGTCCTTCCAGAATGGCTTTTCACTCAGTCGTGAAGATTTATCCTGGAACTGCTCCATGTGACTTAGGCATGAGGCAAGGTAGACTCAACATGACAATTCGACAAACTGGTTTTAGCTCTGAGTGGACTCATAACCCCTCAGCCTTGAGCCGTGAGAACTGACAGCTTGTTCTACGAGTTCTTTAAAACCGCCCCCGGCATCTTCTTTGAGCTGATCGGCCACTCAGCTACAGAAGCCGACAACTACGATTTCTGCTCAATAGAAATTAAAGAACCAAATTTTCGCATTGATGGTGTCTTTGTTCCCAGTAGCAGTTCCTCAGCTCAAACTGTCTACTTTGTAGAGGTCCAGTTCCAGCCAGATCGGTTGCTCTATCACCGCCTGTTTGCTGAGTTGTTTCTGTACCTGGACCAAAACCCGACAACAAGAGATTGGCAGGCAGTTGTAGTTTATCCTCGACGCAGTTTAGAACCAAACGACTCAACTTTGCACCGGGCGTTGTTAGCAAGTCCTCAAGTCCAGCGCATCTATTTAGATGAGCTAGCAGCAGTGGCAGAGCCGTCACTGGGATTAGGATTGGTTCAGTTAGTTGTGGAGAGGGAAGCCCAAGCAGCTAACCGAGCCAGGCAGTTGATCGAGCAGAGTCAACAGGAAGCAGTTGCAGGTCTATCCAGACAAGAGATAATAGAACTAATTCAAACGATCATGGTTTATAAGTTCCCTCAATTAGGCAGAGAAGCCATAGAAACTATGCTAGGGTTAAGCGAACTCAAACAAACAAGGGTTTATCAAGAAGCTTTACAGGAAGGAGAGGCAACCCTGGTCCTACGCCAGCTAGCACGGCGGCTAGGTCAGCTAGCTCCAGAGGTGCGATCGCAGATCCAGCAACTTCCTATCGAGCAACTGGAGGAGCTGGGGGAAGCATTGCTAGATTTCTCCTCAATGCAGGATTTGATGGATTGGCTGGAAAACCATCAAGGTTAGCAAGAAAGAATATTATCGGAGCGAGAGCTAGCTACATGCTGCATCTAGTTGCCAGTCTTCTTGAGTATTGGCTTTTCTTTCACAGTTTTCGGTGGAGCCAACAAGCTGGGTTTACCTTCAACAGCAGGCATTGTCCTGTCAGTAGCATCTAATGTTCTTGCTGGTGTTGATGGGCTTTGAGATTTGTGTTTATTCTTCTTAGCCTCCTGCTGCACTAAGGCTTTATCCTCCTTAGAAGCCTTGAGGAACTTGGGAGCCTTTTCTTGCAGTGGAGCTAGTAGTGCTTCAAATCCAAAGGCATTCCGATGAGGCAAAAACTTCGCCTTGAGAGATACAAAAGCTGGGCGTCCTTGGTCATAATCCGCCTTGGGATTAAATCTAAACGGTCTAACTGGGGCCTCTTTCCACAGCACCGGTAGATGGCTAGCTTTCAGGTATTTCACCTTTCTCGCTGGCTCTGCTTGTTTAATAGTCTCCAGTCTTGATGATGTGAAGTTGCGGAAAACAGAGATACAAGGAGTTGAGCAGACAGGGATAAATTGCCACAATCCTGAGAGTTTGAATTCAAAATCTTGGAGTTCGCCTGAAACAGCATCTTCTTTTCTTCCTTTGTCGAAACCAACTAACTGAAAGCTTATTAAATGTGCCTGATTCTTCTTGGGAAAATGAAGCACTTTTGGATAAACTATTAATCTCTGAGTAGTGTTACCAGTGGTTTCGATTTCCTTCTTGAGTGCGGCGAATGCTCGTCTCTTGCTGGGAGCATAGAGCAGCGGATAACTAGACTGTCCTATCGTCACGCTCATTTTGTCCTCGCTGGACATATCGATTGACCCAACGATGACCCCAACTCCTTGAAACATGGCTCGCGAATCGGCAGTTTCTGTTTCTGTCGTTGGGTCTTCTGTTTCAGGTGCAACTGACTCACTGTCAGGGTGGGTGGGGAATGCAGTCACAGGTAATCGCACTTTGAGCGCTACATCAGCTATCCTAACGATTCAGGGCAGTAAAATGAGTTATTGCTAGTAAATCCATAAACCTTTATGGTTTTTGCCCTCACGGCTCTCGAACATCTTTTCTGGCTTCTGCCACCCCAAGGCTGATGCTACAGACTCAGCACCAACTGCATATGCCTCTGCTGCTTGCCCACCTTCGGCAATGGCTCAGGGTATGCCTGAACAGCAGAACAGTACTTGGCATAGTTGCACTGTTTGCAATGTTCCCCTGGTGTTGGCGTCCACTCTCTGTCCGTCCGCAAATGTAACGCCAGCTGCCCAATCATCGCCTTTGCCCGTTGCTTGTATTCCGCATTGGCTTCGTAGCTCATCTGTTCGCCAGCACAAAGGTAGATCAGACTTAAGCGTTGCAAGCATTGCTGATACGTTTGCTCTAATGCTAGATAATACAATCCAATCTGTAGGTGAGTGACTATCGGATCTGGTAGCCTACCGTCGCGGTTGGATTTGTAGTCAATCAGCTCTAGCCCATCTTCCCAGTAGTCCAGGCGATCGTAGCGACCGTGGATTGTGAATTCCAGATTAGCTGTCCGTAGTGTCCCCTGAAGCTTGCCTTCCACTCCTAGGGGTCGCCGGAATACAGTTAGAGGCTCGATAAACTTGCTGTAGTAAGCCGTCAAGATATCTCTGCCTTCATTAGCTTGACTTGGCTTCAGGTGTTGCGAGTGATGCTCCCAACATTCATGTACCCAACTTAATGGAGGCAGTGCTTCCATATAGTGCCAGTCCCCGTAAATCTGAGCTAAAGCTTCGTGTAGAGCTGTACCCAATGCGGCTTTGGCAAAGACTGCTGAGTCTTTGAGCTTTAGCTCGTAGCGCCAGTAGTAGCTTTGGGGGCAGCGTTGATATGCTTGCAGCTTGGTGGCAGATAAGGGGTAGGGCATGAATCGGGAGCTGATTTTTTACATTTGAAAAATTATATATCCCTCATTGCCTAGTTGGAGGCGTAGCATTCACATCCGGCTAAAGCTCCTGGTATCGTAGGTAGTACCCTTTGTTATCCTGATACTACGCAGGCATCGGCAAGCATGGAGCAAGGGAATCTAGCCATGAAAACTGCTCCATTAAGGTGCTGGATACATGTGGTGGGAATGGATATCCGCCTATACCAAGAAGGTGAGATTACCTTTGAGCCGCTATCAGAGAGGACAGGTATCTCTGAGCTTGACTTGTTGCATATGGTTGAGGTTGAGACTTTGCTGCCTCCACTGACTCAGGGGTATGGGAAGAATACGCTTAATTAAGGTTTGGATGACTTAGAGGAGTTTGTTGTTAGGGGATGCAACCTCTAAAAAGCTTGATTTGAACTTCCTCAAAGTTTGAAACTTACGCTTGACACAAAACACACTACATCGTATTGCAACTGATAATACGTGTTTTTACTGAAGTCTTTACTAAAATTTCATGGCAACTTCATACTCTTTTTAAAATCTACTGTCGAGCTGGATAGCTTATGCTACGGACTGGTTATCGAGATTCAGCTATCAACGAATCGCACTGGTCGTTGA
>JAFAVL010000273.1 GCA_019242465.1 Chroococcidiopsidaceae cyanobacterium CP_BM_RX_35
TATTTTCCTATTGCCTATTTGCAACCCTATTACACGGTATGACAACCAAAGTTTCGAGATAGTTACTAAATGGCGGCTCGTTTTACCTTCGCTAGTTTAGGGCCTAGTACTGCCTACAGCACCCGTTCCACAGTTTCAGGAGTTGGCGCAGCCGTACATCCTGAGCGAAATAGTCATCCTAACAAAACTAAAAAGTGGATGACAGAATCAGAAATCAAAAGTCTCTGGCAGCCTCGCCTAGGGCTATTTGATGGCAGCGAACAACTCAACGCTACTGAAACTGTTAAGCGTGGATTACATAAAATCCTACCACACTTATTGAATTCTAATGAAAAAATAGAAAAGAAAATTTCTGTTAGCTATCCAGATTTAACTGCAGGAGTAGCAGGGTATCTAAGAGGGAGCGATCGCGCTCATTTACATCATTTCCTTAATGTTTGTCAAGAAGTTGTAACTAAGCTAGAAGAACTAACGCTTAAAGAGATATTAAAGGAAACTAATGAAGAGAAATGGGGAATTCCTTAGATTGACAATCATCTAACTTATACATTTCATAAGTACCATTCCCGTTTGTTAAATGTAGGTTGGCTAATAGAAGATGCAGAAAAACAAGATGACTTAAAGAAAGAAAATCGAGCTGAAATTCAGCAAATTTTAGACCGATACTACCCCATTCGTAACCCATCTGACTGGTATGTTATTGCTGCTGGAGATGGAGATAGTATAAGCAAATGGCTTAAGGGAAGTTTTTTAAAGAAGTATGCCGATTACGTTCCGAGAGAATTAAAAGATTGGGCTAAAGTTTCACCCAAATCAGAAAATTCTGAATGTCGGGAACTACAGAAGAACTTACAAGAGAAATTTCTGGAATTTCTAGAACTGAAGAAGCGTATGGGACCCTCCACCCATAGTGCTCTCAGCCGCGCTCTATTAGACTTTTCTAATCAACTCGTACCTTACTTGACCGAGCAGAGATACGCCGGACGACTCATCTATGGAGGAGGAGACGATGTCTTAGCATACACCAATCTTTGGGAATGGGATAAATGGCTTTGGGATATTCGTCAATGTTTTCGAGGAGCTGAAGATCCCCAGGACGAATTTAACAATCGGGGAGATTACTGGCATTGGCAGAAAGGGAAAGAAACGATCCCCCCAAACTTACCGATGAGACCCCTATTTACGATGGGCGGTGCTGCCACAATCAGCTTTGGCATTACGATCGCTCATCATTCTGTACCGTTAGCGATTGCTCTAGAGAACCTTTGGGAAGCAGAAGACGAAGCCAAAGAGCATTATTGCCGACAAACTAAACCCCGCAAGAAAGATGCGGTGCAAGTTCGAGCGATCTACAGCAATGGCAATATCTTGAAGGCAACTGCCAAGTTTGAGGTATTCAATGAGTGGCAATCGCTCCTTGAATTTAAGTTGGATGCGGCATTGTTTGAGCAGGCAGCGCAGTTATGGGAGCAACATCCCGTTCCCCATCGAGAAGCAATTTCTGATTGGACACAGGTGTTTTGTAGTCGTCGGGATGTCTTTCAAAACCAGCTAGCGCTTCAGGAAGAATTTCGACAGTGTTTGGAAAAACTATTGAATTCTCTGTGGACGCAGGCTCATCAAGTCAAAGATGACCACAAGAGTGCAAAACAACGCGATCGGGAAATCCAGAACTGGTTGAAACTTGCTGCTTTTGTTCTTCGTAACCGTGACATCAAATTGGGAGATGAAAACCATTAATGCACTGGTATACTCTTACACCTTTAGATATCTTGCTTTTCCGAGATGCCAAGCCCTTTACGCCAGGAGAACGAGCTTGGGCAGGAAGCGTGTTTCCGCCAAACGGTCATGCGATCACTGGGGCACTGCGCGGACTGCTGAGAGCAGATCAATTGTCACTCAAAGGTCCGTTCTTGTGTCGAGAAGAGCAACTGTACTTTCCCCGTCCGCTGAACTATGCAGGTATGCACTGTTTAACCCCTTCCAAGTGGTTAGAGCAAGAGCATCCCTGTCACCAAATTAAGTGGGATCGAACTAAACCCGCTCCCCTAGTTCTGGCAGAACATACGAAACAAGATGACGATGACGAAAGCGCTCCTCAGAAAGATTATCGCCAATACCTTCCTCAAGATGTTGTCATCAAGCTACTTAAGGCTGAGCGTCTTAAAGAACGAGACTGGCTCTGTCAATCAGGAGAACGTCCTCGTCCTTGGACAATAGAAACTCGTTCCCACAATACTCTAGATGAAGGCACTCGTCAGGTCAAAGCTGCAGATGGTTATTTTGTAGAGAACGCTATCCGCCTGGATTGGGGATGGAGTCTGGCAATTGGTGTTGACATTAAGACACATCAGAAGCTTCAGGCAAGGGGCAATTCTCTAACCCTGAGACTGGGCGGGGAAGGGCATCGGGTGCTATTGGAGTGTTGTGAAGCAGCTCTCAACCCTCAGTGGCAAGAACTCCAGCAACTCTCTGAGGAGAACTTTAATCGGGCAGAAGCAAATTTACAGCACTCTCCTATAGGGGGGCGATCGCTGGCTTACTTCATTACTCCTGGTGTATTCGAGCGCAAGCACGATGGCGGTAGAGCCATGTGTCGGGCGTATCCCTGGGAGTGGAAGCTAGCTTATGCAGCTAACTCCAATCAAGCAAAGGGTCCTTTAGTCAGTGTAGCAACCGAGAAGCCCATTCCGATCGGGGGTCGCTTCCAGTACCAGCAATCGGATACCCAGAAGCAAAGTATCCCGGCTCCCCAAGTGTTTGCTGCCCCTCCCGGCAGTGTCTACTACCTGGAATACCCAGAAAAACTGTTTCAAGACAACCCAACCAAACAGGATGGCAGCCCCAACAAGACTCACGTCTGGCGAAAGCTGGGCTACTCCGAACTTCTCTGGATTCCGTTCACATCTAACTAATCAATTCAGAACCAGAAGCATGAATTATCTAACTTACAGCTATCTACTGACACCACTCCATACAGGAGCAAGTTCCCAAGCTGGGAACTTTTTGGGCATTGCGCGTGAGGCCCAAACAGAGTTGCCCTATCTTCCATCTTCTTCTTTACGAGGCAAGATTCGTTCCGTGCTGGAATCCATGCATCCAGACGCAGCAGGAGCTTGCTTTGGAGAGCGAATTAAGGATGGTCAACAGCCAACCGAAGGCGAAGTGTGGTTTGCTGATGCAACCTTACTGCTATTTCCAGTTGCTTCATATAGTCATCAGTTTATCTGGCTGACCTGTCCGCTGTGGTTGAGCCGATGGAATCGCTGGTTACGGAATGAAGAGTTAGAAAACCTGATTTGCGAATGGCGATCGCTACTCACCAAAAAATCGTCAGAAGGGGGAAAAAACGCACTGACATCGATTCCAACTGGTCAACAAATCTATTTGCAGGGTGCATTGCTCAAACCAAACGAGATTCAATCGATTGATCGTAACGCCGCATGTTGGGACTGCTTCAAAGCACTTCCTGATGGAAACGGCATTCTCGATCTCAAGCAAAAACTAGTCATCCTTTCAGACAGTGATTGCGCTGCCTTGGTTGAAACTGGTTTGCAGCGAGAGGTACGGGTTGCTCTCAAAGAAGATGAAAAAACGATTGCTGGTGGCTCCTTCCGTTCAGAAGAAGCAATTCCCTCTGAGACAGTTTTGTTTTTCCCTTGGGGGTTGAAGCCAGCTAAAGATACCAAGAAAACAGAAGAAGTCCGTCACTCCCTTACTGATATCTTGAATGACTGCCTACAATTTGGTGGTTTAGAGGGGTTAGGTCGAGGTTGGACAGCTAATGCAACTGTAGACGTTAATCCTAAGAAGGGAGAGTAGGTAATGATGAAGCTAGATGTAAGAGATTTTAGTCGGTCTGCTTACGAGGGATTGGAGCAAGTTAAGAAAGTAGTAGACTCCAAAAACCACAAAAAAGCTAGTGCTGTTGTTCAAGGATTACCCTCCTATATCTCTACTTGGGGACTACATCGTTTAGCGGGAGACGGGGTTAAATATTGTGAAGCTAGGTCTGAAGAGACAAAGTACAAGGGAAAAGTTTACCAAGAGTTTCTAAAAACCCTGCAAGGTTTGACTAAAGTTGCCTTCGCGCCTAATGAACCCAGCAGCCTGATCGGAATGAATTTACAAAGCTATACGGGATTAAACCGTCTAGCAATTGAATTGGCACGAGAGTGGTCGTTTTGGGCTGTGACGATCTTGGGTGAGGCGGAAGAAGAATGAAGGCAGGTTATAACAACAAGAATCTAGCTGATATCTGGCGCGAGTTCAGCCAATCCGAGTTTAAAACTGGTTCAAAGCTTGGTAAAGCCTTTGAGAAGGCAGGCTTTGGTGGTTATGAAGACAAAACTCTCATTCTCTATTTTGAAGACGAAAGCTTATCAAAAACTGCCAGGGGACAGAGTGAACCGTTGAAGAGAAAATTACCAAGGGAACTACAACCTTGCGATCGTATTGATTTTCGTATCGGTAATGTTCCCGCTCCGTCCCAAACTTCCAAACCCACTCAGGCAGTTGTAAGGCAAGAGACTCAACCTGGTAAAAAAGGCAATCCTCTGCAAGCTTTGAACTTGAGCGAATTTGGACAGGATTCGAGAGGAAACGAACTCTCTCAACCTCTGTTGAATGCCGCCGTACAGGCTGAACGGAGTTGCAGTCAACTTTATAGACAACTGAGGCAACGGACTGAAGCTCTAATCAGAAAAGGAGGAACTACTCTCATTGTCGATTTCAATTGGCGGGTGCGAGTTGGGGGAACTCGTGGATTTCGGGAGTTACTTCTACCAGTATTTCATCCTGTCTTTGGTATTCCATATATCCCCGCCTCATCACTCAAAGGAGCTGTAAGAGCTTGGGCGAGGAAGGGTGAGGACTCCAGTGAGGTTCAGGAGATTTTGGGGATGTTAGACGGAAAGGTTGCTAAAGCCGCTAAGGTTGAGTTTCTGGATGCTTTCCCTACCAAACCCTGTTTGAGTGTGGATGTTGCCACTCCCCAATGGCACTGGCAAAACAATAAAGTAGCATACAAGCCAGAACCACACCCACTCTTAAGTATGGAACAACCTCAATTTTTGATTGGGTTGCGTCCTACTAAGCCAGAGAATGTCAAGTATATTTCCGTAGCTCGAGACTGGCTAGAAAATGCTCTGAAAACAGGAATTGGTTCCCGTGTTAGCAGTGGTTATGGTCGGGCACTGGGTCAAACGGCCTCTCTACCCTACAGTCAAAGCTTTAACTTTGAACTCTGGACGCAGGGGATGTATGGAAGTGAACCACCAACTAGGCAAAATAACTGGAACGGTAGCCCCGAATTTCGACCGACTGCTATACGGGGCATTCTGCGTTATTGGTTTCGAGCTTTTGCCCTGAGTTTGTACGACGCAGCGACTTGTCAAACTCTAGAGGAAACTCTATTTGGACAACTAAGCCAACAAGGACAATTTTCGCTAAGCGTGTTGTTCAACCCCAGCTCTAGGAGTAATCCCTACTTATATACTGGCAAAATCTGTCTAGAAGCCACAGAGCAAAAGTATTTGACACTACTCAGTCATGTGCTGATTTTAGCTTCTCACCTGGGAGGAGTCGGAAGGGGTTCTCGTCGCCCCTTACACTTGCTTAATAGGCGTATGCGCGGTAGTCACTGGATTGTAGATAATGGCGCTAATTTGCCATTCAAGTACGATGCTAAGCAGTGGCAGCAATTCTGCAAACATTTGACTGCTGCATTTGAAGCGGTGCGATCGCCAATCGGTATATATACGAGCATTCCAGGCAAACGGCGTCAACGTCAGCAAGATGTATTAGACAAGAACGCCCAGATTTGGTTGCTGAAATCAACAGCTCAAATCTCTCCAGATAAAGTCAGTGACTGGCAAGAAGGTAATAAGACCAGTGTCTTGGGTTCAGCATTAAGTTTGCTGTACAGTGACACGAGAT
>JAFAVL010000320.1 GCA_019242465.1 Chroococcidiopsidaceae cyanobacterium CP_BM_RX_35
CCAACATTGTTGTCATCAAAATACTAATTCCTGAGCGACTATTTGAGGATTATTTGCATTAGCTAATATTGTACAGGATGCTGACGAGACAAGGGTTTTACCTCACCACTACTTCCATATCACTACCTAAATTCTGAATTTGGGGGAAATATGCAGGATATTCAATCAGCTATTTCGAGCATTGTGAAAGTTGCTGAGCAGCTCGACTACATCAAACGGCAAATTCAAAGCGACCAGATTTACTACGTCACCAGCATTTTAGAAAGTAACCCAGAGCCAGAGCAGCTTATTTTGCTGGGAGCATATTTAGCTACCAAACAAATCATGTCTGCAACTGGACAGCATGAATCTATTCGTCGTCTCAAATGTCCAGTTGCATCAACTTTTAAAGAGTCAGCCAAACTAAACCTTCATTTTGGTCAAAATCCTTAAACGTTGGTACTAGTTAGAAACCTGGAGGTAGGAATATGCAAAAACGACTCATCCAGATGGGGAATCAAGGTTTTGATTTGAACGCCGTAGTTGGATGGCACTTTGCCTCTAATACTGAAGAGCCGATACTCAACTTGTATCTTGCTGACATTAGTAAGGTAATGCACTTTCATGCAGAAGAAGCCGAAATTTTGCAGAAGTTGCTCACAGAATCCTCGCAACGTATCTCAATCAATTCACTACGGAGCAAGTAATTATGCATTCACAAAATATTACTCACGAAGCTCAATGCCCAATTGCTTGCCCTTGCCCCTGTCCGCTCCCTTCAATTAGTGAGACTTGGGAGAATAGTTGGGGATTTACTGAGCCTAATCCTAGTGATTACCTTAAGCCTGGTGAAATCATCCCTAGCCCAGGCGGTTATTTTCACTACGAGATTGTCTCATATCCATTTTCGAGACTGTTTCTAGATTTTCGGGGACTAATTGCTCATGCTAAGGGACATGAGGTGGTTGACACGAGCGATCGCCACTTCTGGAAATGTTTGTTCTTACTACTAGCTCTGTCTGTAACCGAAGGTAAACTACATCTACCAGCTTGGTTATTACTAGGATTAACTGGGCAATTCATGCCCCATCTCGACAACAACGCTTGGCAGGGATGGCCACTCTCGAAACCATCGCGATCACAGTCAGGTAATTTCCTCAGTTATTATCGTCGCTTACTCAATGGGGAAGCTGTTGAAATCTTTACAGTGCGGTGGAATCACAAAAAGCCCGATCAAAATTACTAAGAAAGGGATATTAAAGCTGATGGAACGAAAAAGATTTGTCCTAGGGTTTGAAGTTGATGGCGATGAGGCTCAACTGAAAGAAGCCGAAGAGATGTTAAAAGCCTTTGCCGACGTACTTAATCAAGTGATGTGCAGGAATGTATCAAATATCAGATACAGCGTCGTAGAGCAGAAGCTCAAATTTCATAGCGAGGTCCAACTTCCCAAACTAAGCACCATGCCTCGCTAGCTCTCAAGTTTCCTCCTCAATAAACACATTGCTAGAAACCTGCTGCCTGATTTGATGTTGCATCGTTCAGGCAGTTCGGTATTGAGATAAATTCATGAATCAAAAAAAAGAAGATAGAACATGCAGACAACAACTGAACACTTACAAATTCGAGAACTAGAGTTAGACGGGCTACTCATTAAAATTGCTAGTCTACCCCTGTTTCAATATGCCGCCTCAGCAGATCACTTTTTTAAGGATGGACGTTGTAAGCTCCGTACCCTTGAAGAGCTTCAAGACCTCAAAGCACAGTATCAGCAAATTTATTTTAATTCGTCTACTACCGCAGAAGGTAAAAGGGTTATCTTTCACCACCTGCGAAAGCTGAGTAGCAGGATTGCGCGAATTCGATTCGATGGCAGAAAGTATTGCTGATTCTTTGATGGAAACTTATGAGCAATTTGATTTCAACTACTAACACAACGCTTGTCAATCAAGATGCAATTACTCGTTTTACCTCAGAGCAGATCGATCTAATCAAGGGCACCGTTACTAATGGCACAACTGATGATGAGCTGAAGCTGTTTCTTTACATGGCTACTCGCACCGGGCTCGATCCCTTCGCACGTCAGATCTATGCTATTAAGCGCAAGGGGAAGATGACTATCCAGATCGGCATTGATGGCTACAGAGTGATTGCCGATCGCACTGGTCGTTATGCACCAGGAAGAGAGCCAGCATTCAGCTACGATGATGAAAGTAAGCTCAAGTCGGCAACAGCGTATGTCAAGAAGCTGGTGGGTAATACCTGGCATGAAGTAGCTGCTACTGCACACTGGGATGAGTTCTACCCTGGTGATGGGGAGATAGGCTTCATGTGGCGACGCATGCCACATACCCTTTTGGCTAAAGTGGCTGAGTGCCAAGCCCTGCGTCGCGCTTTTCCGGCAGAACTATCAGGTTTGTACAGTAATGAAGAAATGGCTCAGGCCGATCCTGATGCGGAAGAGCAAAATTGTATTCAGGAAGCTAATCCCATTAAATCAACCCAGTTTAACAATGGTCAGCTGCTCTCGCCTGCCGAGGTGAAAGTTAGCGCGGTATCTCCATCAGTAAGTGAAAATCCAAATCGAGAGCTACTCAAACGAGTAGGTAAGTTGACTGGTCATAGTAACAAAGAGATTGCTGCCACATTGGAAACTAACTTTCCTGGTCTTAAAAGCAACCAGCTTGGTGAATCAGAAATCAAAGCGATTGTTGATGTTCTGTGCGTAGATGTAGCAGTCAGGAATGGCATGAATTCTATACAGGCTAGAACAACTTTTAACGAGTGGTTAGGGCAGCAACCCCAGGATTTAGGGAATGAGGAATTAGCTCGACATTGGATGAATGAGATTAAAGCCCCAGCTTTTTAGTCTCCATGGATAGAATAGAAAATGAAAGCAATGAGGCTACCAAATTCTGACCGCGCCTTCGTTAATCTGGCTAAGCTGCATGATTACTGTCTAAGCACGACTCATAGACGTGGTCAGAATAAGGCTCGTGTCTTTGCTGCTGCTCTTGGATTAACAGCTTCTGATGCAGAGACTCTCCGAGATGCCTTACTGATTGCTGCTTCTCGCTATGAAGCAACACCTACTGAATTAATCGAGTATGGTCAGTTGTACGTGTTAGACTTTCCCATGAATGGACCTGCTGGACAGGCAATAGTCCGTAGCAGTTGGATCGTTCGCCTAGGAGAAGATTTTCCGCGATTGACAAGTTGCTATGTTCTCTGAAGGAAGTAGTTCATATGAATAACACGATTCACCTACTAGACGTTGTGGCATTGACCGAAGACCTGCCCGAACAAGACTTGGTTCGGGGTCAGGTCGGTACTGTTGTTGAACAACTGGCTCTCGATGCTTTTCTGGTTGAATTCAGCGATGAGCAGGGACGGACCTATGCAATGTTGCCCCTCAAGATGCAACAACTCATCGTTTTACATTTCGAGCCAAATGTAAGCCAGTTAGTAGGTAGATAATTCTAAAGGCTAGTACTTTTAGAACAATCAGCAACTAACGCAACCGAATACCTCTCCCGCTCCAGTTCGCTTCAAAGCTGGGGCTTTTTCATTACCACTTAAGGACAAGAACATGAAAAGTCGTCCAGCAATTGCTCTTAAAGACTGGTACACACTTGTTGCTGTTTGGGAATTCTACGACAAAAAATGGAGATTAGTCAAATTAGCTCGACTCCTAGAAGCAATGGCTTTATGTAATCAGCCAAAGCGATTGGTATTTCCTACTGATATTAATCCTAATGCTATTTGGAAAAAGTCACAAAGGGTGAGAGATGGGGAAAATACTAATCGAGCAGTATCCCAAGTTTATTCCTATTCAGGAATCACCTCAGTGTTGGGGTGAGTGGCTAAAGTTGCCTTTCCTGGTTTCCATTGGAATTAGTTCTCTCTGCACTTGCTCTGGCTTAGGAGAAGTCGAGGTTGATAATTTTTGTATCATCTTTTTTTCTCTGTCAAACAGGCTTCTGTAACGAGTTATACTTATTTGTAACTCGGTTGAGGCTATCAGTCTTAAAACTGCAGTTCCTCTCAAGCATCATGAATTTCTTTGATTGGAGTCGCTCTCATTCCTCTGCTTCCCCCAAGTCTGAAACCCAATCTGAACCAGGGACTATCGGGCAAGAGATATTGAAGACAATCTCGCGTTTAGGGGGAGAAGTCTCTTTAGGTCTTCTGAAGGACGAAACTGGGCTAAGTTATGCTGCCTTGGGACAAGAGCTCAAGCAACTCAAACGCGCTTCTCTCATAAAATCCGGTTTTTCACTAGCAGAAGGAGAGGCAAACCCTTTCTTAGTTTATCGTCTTCACTAGAGAACTTTCGTCAACGAACCTCCCCATATTTCGGCGACCAGAACACACCACGAGCTGCAAAAAAAGCGACATCTTTATGGTCATCTTGTCGTCGTGCCTGAGCATCAGAACAGCGTAGCATCTGCTTTTGTTCATTTCCCTTACTGTACTCATACAATTCCAGTGGTTGACTACATACTGGACACAAGCCAGGTGCAGCTCCTTGTAACTTAGAAGCAGCATTAGTTGACCTGCGATTTGACCTTCTGCCTACTCTTTGGCTGGATGGAGGCTGATTTTTTGTCTGGCGATTTGGTTGTTGAGCTGATTTTCTTTTAGCTTCTGCTGATGTTACCTTTTGAGCGTTAGCTGCTTGCCCAATTTCACCATAGTTGGGTGACCAAAATACCCCCTTAGCAGCAAAAAAAGCTACCTCTTTATGGTCGTCTTGTCGTCGTCTAACAGCATCAGAGCATCGCAACATCTGTTTTTGCTCCCTCTCCTTGGTGTATTCATATAATTCCAATGGTTGACCACATACAGGGCAAGCATAGTCTGTCATCCTTGGGGATGTAGCAATTGCTTCGGAAGAACTATCCTCATGACTTGATGATGGCAGAGATGGACTAGCAACTGATGTTGCTGCTTGAGTTGCTGGACTTTTACGATTCGAGGTGTTGGTATTGCCTTTACGTTCTGAGTAAGGTAACTCATAACCCTGCTGCTGCTCCGACCAAAACATTGCAGCTCCACAGGCTTTATTGGCACACTTAAGAAAATGATCTGCCTTTAGCTTCTGCGAATGACACAGAATCTTTTGCATCAACCACTCACACTTAGGACAGTGAATTTCCGTCAGCTCTGCCTGCTTGGGGCTACCTGGCTTCACCCCTTGATTGGCTCCAAGTGTTCGATATGCTGCTGCTAGCGCTGGAGCAAAGTAAGTCTGGTTCCAGTCGATCAGGTAAGGTTCCCATTGCTGTTTCCCAGCGGCGATCACGTCCAACTGCCCTTCCATCTCTGCCGTAAACTCCGGCTCTACCATCTTCGGTAATACCCGCAGCAGAAATTCATCAACTTCCATCCCTAATTGGGTCGGCTGTAAGTGCCCCCGATGCAAGCTGGCATAATCGCGCTCACGTAAAATTTTGCAAGTGGGTGCATAAGTTGAAGGTCTACCAATGCCCAGCTTCTCCATCTTCTGCACTAGCTTTGGCTCTGTGTAACGCGGCGGCGGTTGGGTTTGCTTCTTCTCTGCCTCTGCCTGCTGGCATCTCAATTGCTGCCCCTGCTTAACTACAGGTAGCTGAGTGTTACCAGCAATATCGTTCCAATAAATTGTGTAGCCCCGAAACGTCACTACTTGACCTCGTGCTTGCCAGAAGACTTCTCCCGATTGAGTCAAAATTCGCGTCTTCTGCACCCTGGCAGCACGGCATTGCGATGCCAGCGTTCGCCCCCAGATCAAGCTGTAGAGCTTAACCTCCTCCTGGCTGATTTTGCTTGTCAAACTGTCGGGCAGATTGTCCACATCTGTTGGTCTGATTGCCTCATGCGCTTCTTGCGCTCCGGCTTTGCTTCTTTGAGTTGCGACTCGCTCTGGCACATTTTGCGGGTCATGCTGCTGGAGCCACTGCCGCGCTTGGGAGCAATAATCTTCAGATAGGGCAACTGAATCTGTCCGCATGTAGGTAATCAACCCTTGCTCATACAGTGACTGTGCCAGCTTCATTGTCTTCTCTGACCCATACTTCAAGCGCGAGCCTGCCGCTTGCTGCAAACTTGATGTCGTAAATGGCGCTGGCGGTTTCCGGCTCGTTTCTTTACTATCTATCTGAACTGCTCTATGAGGATGTGTTCGGGCTGTAGTTACTAGTTGCTCCGCCTGTGCTTGTGATAATACCCGGACAGATTCCACTTGCTTTTCTTTTAAGTCTGAGGCATCATCAGTTTTGTCGGTTACCTGGTCTGTATCTGGGCTTGTATCGCTTCCAGCATAATAAGCCCTCAATCCCTCTTCGTAATCAACAAATACTGACCAGTAGTCTTGTGGCACAAAAGCACGGATTTCTCGCTCCCGCTGGCAGAGAATGTGAAGAGTAGCAGACTGTACTCTGCCCATGCTCTTTGCCCCATTTCCAAGTTTCCAGAGCAGGGGTGAACCCTTATAACCAACGAGCTTATCCAAGCTATCTCGGCATCGCCCCGCAGAAACTAGATTCAGATCCAGGGGACGCGGATGGGCGATCGCTTGCCGCACCGCTTTGTCTGTGATTTCGGTATAAACAGCTCGTCTAGGATGCTTCAGATGTAGTTGCTGTGCTAGATGCCAGCCTATGGTTTCACCTTCCCGGTCGGCATCAGTGGCAATCAAGACTTGAGATGCTTGCTTTACAGCCTCTCGTAATTCCTTGAGGATTTGCTTTCCCTTTGTACCTCTAGGAATGTAGCGACAGTCTATGCGTTTGCGTTCGTTGTCCAAGGTGAAGCCCAATGCATCCTCACCATCAGTAGCTAGTTCAACGATGTGACCCATTGTGGCTTTTACATTCCACTCCGAGCCCAGAATTGCTTTGAGCTTCTTAATCTTCCCACCGCTCTCAATCAGGAGAAGTTTCAATCCTAACCCTTACTCCACCCAAAACGAATCATAACTTTTTTACATATAAGCATTATACTAGGACTACATTATTGTCTATGAGTTGACACTAGTTTCCCGCTCACAGCACTTGCCCAACTTTCAAGTATCTGCTGCGTTTGCTTCGGCTTTCCGCCAGCGTTGTGTATCAATCAGAGTAGTGAGCTAGTAGAAACATGTGAAATGAATAGATTAAGTACATACAAGCAAAGCCTGCAAAGTCTGAACTCTTAGAGGCAAATTATGTTTACCGTGTTACTTAAGAACGGTCAGACTGTTGAAGTTCCTGAAGAGGAGTTCCAGCTCTTCCTCCAGCAAAACCGGGAGCAGCTCCAAAAGCGCCAGGTCGAAGTCCGCCGTCCCATGATGGGCTCTCCTGAGCCAGCACCTAGTAAAACACGATGAGAATGTTCTCGTCAGTTTCATGGACGCAAATTCCCGCTCTCAGGTCTTCTAGCGTCTCAGTATAAAAGACTCTGCAATTTCTGAAGAGCTTATATTGCGTATTAGGATCATCTTTTAAGCTACCCCGATATATCTCTTCTTTGCCCAGTTCCACATAAACATACACACCCAGATACTTCCCATAGACTGCCCCTTCGGAAGTTGCCGCATTGAATTCTTGTTGGTTAGATGCCCTGATGCGTTTGACCATGATTGAAACTGGAAGAAAATTGTGAGGGAGACAGCAGTGGAATAGATGTAGCGGTTCTGCTTGACAAAAAGCACTTCTTACTTCACAAGCAAAGTGAGCTTTTGGAGCGATTGAGAATAATATCTCACTGTATACAGTCTAAAGCAAGCATTTTTCATTTGAATAACTTATACCTTTCACTGTATACAGTGTTATACTGCTTTTTAGTGATTAATCTAAGGGTATGGCAAACGAGCAAAACCTGAAGCACTTTCACAGGCAAGATGACACTGATGAACCACTGGCAGCCAAGCCGACTCAGGTGCGATTGCCAGAGCGAGTAGAGCAGTCGGTCAATCGGTTGCCCAATAAAGCAGCTTGGCTGAGACGGGTGATTACTGAGGCTTTGGAGCGGGAGGGGCTGCTACTGTCAGGCGACTCTGAATAATGGAGCAGCGCCAGAAACATCAGAGCCGCAATCTGGAAAACACCAACCCTGGTATCCCAGCAACCTCCCTCGCAGACAGTGCTAGTTTCCTGGCAGCATGGCACACCCCGTGAGGTTGAGGACACGCCATCTTCGTCGGCACCGCATAAGCGATAATCACCACCCAGAAGATCAGCATCGGATTCCATACCAGGCAGAACAAGGTTGTTTTGTTCATCAGCCTGTAAAAGTTACCCACTGTCCAGCCCAGCAACTTTTGACCTTCGCTGCGGAGGGTGTCACCTGTCTGCTTAATCGCTTTGGCTTTCCTTTCCTCTGCCGCTGCCCAGGTCAAACTGGCATTCAGCTTCTCCCTGGCTAACTGCTCCGCTTTGCTATCCGATGCTTGCTCTATCCTGCCGTTGATTGTCTGTCGTTCTTCCTCTAACTCTTGATTGACCAGTCGCTTCACTCTTCGCTCGTTCCCGTCTCGGAGCCTTCGGGCAAGCTCATCGGCTTGGGCGACGAGAGCGGCAGTGAATTCGGCTCCCAGTCCCAAGTCTCCGGTAGGGAACGAGCCTGCCGCTTTCCCTCAATTTGCGCCATCACCCGCTCTTCCAATTCGGCAAAAAACAGTTCTGTATTCTTCTTGCTCTGGGCGAGTTTACGGGCAGCATGTTTCAGGTAGGAGCGGTTGACCATTCCGGGAATCGACATGGTTCAAAAACAGGTAATTTAGGGTAACAAAGCAGGGGAAATCTAGCCAGCGAAATTAGATGACCAATTATTAGTAAATAATAAAGTTAAAGATAACTTTGGAAGTAGGAATTAGTTGTGTTGAAACCGCTCAAAACCTAAA
>JAFAVL010000509.1 GCA_019242465.1 Chroococcidiopsidaceae cyanobacterium CP_BM_RX_35
GGTTCGTAGCCATCTCCCTTTTGCTTGAAATAAATCTTATCTTCTGACAACAGCCAGTAAGCAGCGTAGCATAGAAGCGGGCTCTGTTCAGAAAACAATAACAACGCCATTTCGGAACTCGTTACTGTTTGTCCCTCCTCAGCTAGCAGCTCCCAGGCTACCTCCAAATTTGAAAGGTCAAGGTATGGTTTGACCTCCTCAACAAAACTTGGGAGTTCTGAAAGTTTGTAGGTCTTTCCAGGCACCTGATAAGTCACTTGTCGGGGGGCGAGGCTATGCGATTGACCGCGAACATCAACCACTATCCAGCGAGTCTTGCCATCTTGACGTTCGACTACAGCAAGACGGCGATCGCCCTGCAATCTAAATTCAACTAACGTTCCCTTGTCCACAACAAGCGCAATGATTGGGTTAGCTGTTAGCAGTTAGCTTTTAGCTGTTAGCTATTGTTATCTTTAGCAAATTGCTAATAGCTGCAAGCGCATTCACAAGGGGGTTAGCCCTCTTGGTTAATGAAGGGAAGCAAAGCCATGATGCGAGCCCGCTTAATTGCTGCCGTCAAGTCTCGCTGTTGTTTTGCTGTCAGCCCAGAGATGCGTCGCGGGAGAATTTTACCTCGTTCAGTAACAAACTTGCGCAATAGATCGACATCTTTGTAATCTATAGGTTCGTCCGGTTTAATTGGAGAAAGGCGACGACGGTAGTAAGCCATACCTACTTAATTTCCTTGTGAACAGTGTGCAGGTTACAGTGAGGGCAAAACTTTTTCAGCTCCAGTCGAGCTGTGGTGTTGCGGCGGTTCTTCATAGTGGTGTACCGAGAAACCCCAGGCGAACGCTTATTTGAGTTAGTGCGA
The DNA here is from genome assembly GCA_019242465.1 of Chroococcidiopsidaceae cyanobacterium CP_BM_RX_35. Next base: position 857 of record JAFAVL010000509.1, read on the forward strand.
CACTCAGTACATTCCAATGTCACAATGATGCGTACACCCTTACTCTTAGCCATAATTTTACCATCACTAGAATCTATAAAAAATTTAGCGCAGTCTCTTATACTGACACAAAATTGGCAAAAAAGCAAAAATGCTCTAGCGATGCCTGATTAGTAAGACATGCAATACTGCAAGACGCCTAAATGTTTTTTTGGCAGTTTCCTGTACGTCATCCTTTGCCAACTGGAGTCAAGACCTGTATCAAGTAAGAGATAGTTTCTAAGTTCTGCTCATAGGAGGCTGGACAGCTCGTTGTAAAGCGTTGAGGCTAACCTCAGCTAGAAGCGCTAGAAACGCTACAGGAATAGCACCCACTAGAAGAATGGCATTGTCATACAGCGAAAAGCCTAGGGTAATAAAAGTGCCTAAGCCCCCGCCGCCAATAAACGCGGCTAGTGTGGCGCTGGCAATCACTTCAACAGTTGCTGTTTTAACGCCTGCAATGATAACAGGCAAGGAGAGCGGAATTTCCACTTGTCGCAGAACTTGACCTGGTGTCATGCCCATACCAAATGCGGCTTCGCGAATAGCGGGCTCAATGCTGCGAAAGGCAACATCTGTACTGATCAAAATTGGCGGCATAGCCAAAATCGTTAACGCGATCGCTGCCGATTGAAAGCTAAGACCGAAATAGGGAATAGCAAGAAACAAAATGGCTAGACTGGGGATCACGCGCAGAGCACTAAAGCTATTGATTAACAGGGTGGATGCCGCTTTAGAGCGGGCACTAAAAAGCCCCAACGGTAGACCCACCAATAAGCTAACGCCGAGTGGAACTACCACCAACAGTAGGTGACCTCCTAAGGCAGAGAAGAGGTCATTAAGGTGACTGACCGCATACAAGTAGGCTTGGATGAAAACGCTCATTTTGTAGAAATTGGTTTAATCCAACAGCCAACCAAACAAACCTCCTACTGTTATTTGTATCTGGTTGGTAAAGGCTGAGACAGGAAGCTGTTGCTGTGATTTATCAAACTAAAACGGAGAGGGAGGGATTCGAACCCTCGGTACGGAGTTTCCAACCGTACAGCGGATTAGCAATCCGCCGCTTTCGACCACTCAGCCACCTCTCCAGGTTTGTGAGAAACTATAATAACAGATATTTTGATGTTATAGCATTTGCGATCTTAGCCATGCCACTGGCAAAGTTCGCAACTTCTGCAGTTGCGGCACGTAAGCCCGCTTGCGAAACACATCGTATTGGTTGCGTTCAATCCTCTCTAGAATTTGGCTGTAGAACATCGTCGCTGCCCAGACAGGCCAACGGGCATCAGGAGATAGAGCGCTGATTCCCTTTTCTGCCTTAGCGTAGACTTGACGTGTCCGTTGGATCTGGAACCGCATGAGTTCCTGCCACCGCTCATCAACCACACCTTTCAACACATCCTGCTCTGTGTAGTTGAATCTAGCCAAGTCTTCTAAGGGCAGATAAATCCGCCCTCGCTGTGCATCTTCTCCCACATCGCGTAGGATGTTGGTGAGTTGATTGGCAATCCCCAAGGCGATCGCTTCTTCCGTTGGCATGTACAGCTCTTGCTGCCGATGCCAAGGAGTTGTGTCACTAGTTGCCGCTACTCCCATCACTGCTGTAGACATCAAACCCACCGTTCCGGCAACGCGGTAACAGTAGAGATTTAATTCCTCAAACGTGTCGTAACGACTCCGGTACAAGTCCATGCGCTGACCAGCAATCATATCTCGAAACGGCTGAATTTCTAATGGGAAGCGCTCAATTGTATCCACCAATGCCACATCTAGAGCTTCAACAGGGTTCCCGGCAAAAATAGATTCTAGCTGAGCTTCCCACAGTTCGAGAGTCTCCGGGGTCGTGATCGCGGCGGTTGGACCATCTACTAACTCGTCGGTACGACGGCACCAGGCATAAACGGCCCAAATGGCGCGACGTTTTACTTGGCTCATTAGCAGCGTGCCTAGATAGAAAGTTTTGGAATACTTTGCCGTGATTTGGCGGCAAAGCTGGTAGGCATCCTCCACAGAGGGCAGCGTTCTCATGGGCGGGGAATCAGGCAGATGCAGCATTCGTTGCGGGCTGGAAGTTCGGCAGTTGCAGATCAATTGTGTTTGCTTCAGAATGAGCAAGAGAAATTGCCTGCGCTGTCAGCTTACCAGAAAGCACGGCACCTTCCATACTTGCCAGATAGCGCTGCATCGTGTAATCCCCAGTTAGATAGAAGTTAGCAATTGGGGTGGTTTGGGAAGGGCGGTACTGCTGACGACCTGGAATCGCTTTATATACAGAGCGCGGCGTCTTAACAATACGAGATTTCAGTAGCCTAGCTGAGTCTTCTTTGCCAAAGTGAGAGGGAAAGAGTTTTTCTAACTCTGCCATTGTCGCCGCCACAATTTCGTCATCTGACTTGCCGATCCAATCCTTTGCTGGTGCTAACACCAATTCCAGCATCGAGCGGTTGGGATTAGCATAAGCTTTACAGGTATTACTCATGTCAGCATAGACGTTGAGCAAGGGTGACCTGGAGAATAGCAAGTGGTCTATATCGGTCAGCTTGCGGTCGAACCACAAATGAAGATTGATGACTGGCACTCCTTCTAATCCCTCCAATTTCTGGAAAAACTCTAGTTGTTTCCATGGAGTTGGTAAAATTGCCTTGAGGGGATCTACTGGCATAGCAGAAACATACAAATCGGCTTTCAGCAGCTCGTCTGCTGCGCCATCCAACCCACGGATGAGGAATCCTTGCACTGTACCGTCGGGATTGAGCAAAATTTCTTTCAGTGGGGCATTTAACCGGACTTCGCCCCCACGCTCGGTGATGTAATCCACCAAAGGCTGGCAGAGCCGTTCTGTAGGAGAACCATCCAAAAAGGCCATTTTAGAGCCATGCTTTTCTTGAAGGAAGGCTCTAAGAGCAGTCAGCAGCACAACGGCAGATATTTCATCTGGATTAATGAAGTTAAGTGATTTAGAGGCAGCGATAAAGATATCCTGCTGGACATCCTCACTGACGCCTTGTCGCTTTAGCCACTCAGAAAAGGTATATTTATCAGTTTCTTCAACATATCTTTGACCCCGAAGCATGGCTGGAACTAGTCCTTTCGCCAACTGAATTTTCTCGCCCCAGGTCAGCATATTGTTGTTTCTCAGAATCGCCACGATGCCATTAAGCGGCGCTGGCAAATCTGGGAAGTCAAACCGCGAGTAGGTACCAGGTTTATCAGGCTGGTTGAAGATCATCGTGTGCTTTTTCCACTGCAACCGATCTTCAATCTTCAGCTCTCTAAACAGCTGCAACATATTAGGATAAGCTCCGAAGAATATGTGCAGTCCAGTTTCGTACCAGTCACCATCCGCATCTTGCCAAGCTGCCACCTTACCCCCAAGTACATCCCGACGTTCGAGGACTATAGGAGTGTAGCCAGCATCCGTAAGATATTTAGCACAAGCAAGACCAGCTAGCCCCGCTCCGGCGATCACTACTCGCATTTAACCGTTCTACCCCCGACGATTGTTTCAGCTATTTCTCGCTCTCAATTATAAGTTGCAATCCGTTACACTTTCTCCCAGCCCCTCACTGCCCCTAATCCCCACCCTCTTGTCTTCCGCCGCAGGATACAATAAATTCAGCAAAAGTTCTCAATATTTAAGATTTAAGTTTTTAACCTTTCAAGGAGAACAGCAAAGCATGGGCAAAGTAGTTGGTATCGACTTGGGTACAACCAACTCAGTAGTCGCCGTCATGGAGGGCGGCAAGCCAGTGGTGATTGCCAATGCCGAAGGAATGCGGACCACCCCCTCTGTCGTTGGCTTCAGCAGCAAAGAAGGAGAACGCATCGTCGGACAGATGGCACGTAGGCAGACCGTCCTCAACCCGAAAAATACCTTCTACGCTGTCAAGCGATTCATCGGACGAAATTGGAGCGAACTGAGCCCAGACTCGAAGCGAGTCACGTACACCATTCGTCGCGATGACATGGGCGGCATTAAAATTGAATGTCCGCGACTGAATAAGGAATTTGCTCCAGAAGAAATTTCCGCGATGGTACTCAAGAAATTGGCAGAAGATGCCAGCCGTTACTTGGGGGAGGCGGTTACTGGAGCGGTAATTACAGTACCAGCTTATTTTGATGATTCCCAGCGACAAGCAACGCGCGATGCTGGACGGATTGCAGGGCTGGAAGTGCTACGAATCCTGAATGAACCAACAGCCGCCTCACTGGCTTATGGGTTAGACAGGCAACGGAGCCAAACCGTGTTGGTCTTTGACTTGGGTGGCGGCACGTTTGATGTTTCCATTTTGGAAGTTGGTGATGGAGTATTTGAAGTCAAATCTACCAGTGGAGACACACAGCTAGGCGGTAATGACTTTGACAAAAAGATTGTCGATTGGCTAGCCCAGCAGTTTCTAGAGGCAGAAGAAGTCGACTTGACCCGTGATCGCCAGGCTCTACAACGCCTCATGGAAGCAGCGGAAAAAGCCAAAATCGAGCTTTCTGGCGTCACCGTCACTGACATTAACTTACCTTTTATCAGCGCGACTGCTGACGGACCTAAACATCTAGAAACCCGCTTAACTCGTTCTCAGTTTGAGGGTCTTTGTGGCGATCTACTAGCACGGCTGCGGACACCAGTCAAGCGGGCACTAGCCGATGGCAACCTCCGCCCCACAGATATTGATGAGGTCGTCCTGGTAGGAGGCTCCACACGAATGCCAATGGTGCAACAACTCGTGCAGTCTCTGATTGGTAGAGAGCCTAATCAAAACGTCAACCCTGATGAAGTGGTTGCAATCGGTGCAGCTATCCAGGCAGGAATTCTTGCTGGAGAACTTAAAGATGTACTGTTATTGGATGTTACCCCCCTGTCACTCGGATTAGAGACCATTGGTGGCGTGATGAATGCACTCATCCCCCGCAAGACCACCATCCCCGTGCGGCGCTCTGACATTTTTTCGACTTCTGAAAACAATCAAACTATGGTTGAGATTCATGTCGTCCAGGGTGAACGGAAGATGGCAGCAGACAACAAATCGTTAGGGCGGTTCAAACTCACTGGGATTCCCCCAGCACCGAGGGGCGTACCACAGGTACAGGTTTCGTTTGACATCGACGCCAACGGGATTTTACTGGTCACAGCACTGGATCGGACCACTGGTCGAGAGCAAAGTATCAATGTTCAGGGGGCTTCTACGCTGAGCGAGGCAGAAGTCAAACGGATGATTCAGGAAGCGGAGCAATATGCCCAGTCAGACCGTGAACGCAAAGAACGGGTGGAAAAGCGTAATCGTGCCGAGGCTCTAATTTTGCAAGGGGAACGCGATCTCAAGAATGTAGCACTGGATTTTGGGATGCAATTCGCCCGCTACAACCGTCAACGAGTCGAATCCATAAGTCGAGAGCTGCGTCAATATCTAGCGCAGGACGATGACCGAGGTATCGATCAGACCTTAGCTGAGCTGCAAGATGCTCTATACGAATTGAATCGAGAAGTCCGCCAGTATTATAGTGATGACGAAGATGACGATTTGTTTGGCTCTATCCGCAGCGTCTTTACAGGGGAACGCGATCGGGAACGAGACCGCGAACCGTATGGTCGAGAGTCCCGTCCCTACTACGGAGGTGGATCTTCAAGTCGCAAGCAGCGTCCAACTTATCAAGATAACTGGGATGAAGAGGATGATAATTGGCTGTAGCAATTTGAGCTTGCGCTCAAGGAAGCTGTCAAAGCTACCAAGGAGCGAACCCTTGAGAGCTTACATTTTAGGGCTAATCTAAAATCCAAAATCTTAAATTACAGTCACAGCAACGCCAGCGCCAGGGTTGAAAATCCATAACATTACAGATGCAGAATTTGCAGAACTTTCGGGACTACTACGAAATTCTGGGAGTACCCAGAGATGCTTCAAGTGAGGAGATTAAAAAGGTGTACAGGCGGTTAGCACGTCTGTACCACCCAGATGTCAATCCGGGAAAGAAAGAAGCAGAAGAGAAATTTAAGGATATTGGTCAGGCTTACGAAGTCCTCTCGGACTCTGGCAAGCGGGCGCAATATGACCAATACAGCCGATTTTGGAATCAACGAGGCTTCCGCTCTAAGCAAACACCCCAACCTAAAACCTGGGACAATCGCGCTGCTGCTAGTCGCACCAACAGTGAGTCAGTCAGTTTTGAAGAGTATCCAGACTTCAACAACTTCCTCGATCAACTGCTAGGGCGCAAGGAAAATAGAAATGGCTCAACTCCAGCAGACCCCTTTCGTCCTGGTACCAAGAAATACGCCACAACAGTGTCGTCATCTCGTTCTGGTCGGCGAGATGTGGAAGCTAGATTGACGCTGCCACTGGAAAAAGCGTACCAAGGCGGATACGAACGGATTCGTCTAGAAGATGGACGATCGCTTGAAGTTGACATGCCACCTGGGATGGTTACAGGTCAAACGATCCGTCTTAGAGAACAAGGTGTTGGTGGAGGGGATCTGTATCTAAAAATTACTGTCTCGCCTCATTCCTTCTTTAAAGTAGAAGGCTCAGATATTTTCTGCCAATTGCCAATCAATCCCAGTGAAGCAGTGTTAGGGGGACTGGTAGAAGTCCCAACTCTGGACGGTCGAGTGATGATGAAAATTCCCCCTGGAGCGAGGTTTGGTCAACGCCTCAGACTGCGTAACAAGGGTTACCCAGATGAGAGCGGCGAACGTGGGGATCAACTGGTAGAAATTCAAATTGTTGTTCCTAAAGACCCAAGTGAGCAAGAACGGGAACTTTACGAAAAGTTGCGCCAAATTGAAACCTTTAATCCCCGGTTAGACTTACCAATTTGAAGAAATATACAGAGTATATTTGTTAGAACCCCACGAACTCATTATGTGGGTTTCCCTCACCCCTTTTCTTTAAGGGCTCCTGATAGGATTAAGAAAGATAAAGAAAGCTAAGAGTAAAGCAACTATGACTCTGAGCAATGTCCGCGACCTCTATCAACAGGTCATACTAGAACACTACAAAAAACCAAAACACAAGGGTAAAACAACCCCGGTACATCGGTATCAAAAAGGGCATAATCCTTCCTGTGGCGATACGATCGAATTGACGTTGCAGTTAAATGAGACTGGCGACACCATCGAGGATGTCAAGTTTGAAGGGGAAGGCTGTGCGATCGCTATGGCATCTGCCGACTTGATGGCAGATGTGTTGCAAGGTAAGCAGATTGATGAAGCATTGGCAATGGTACAACGCTTCCAAAGTATGATGAAAGGTCAAGCTGAGTTTCCCAAAGAGCAGCGCAAGCTCAATGTGATGCAAGGAGTCGCACAATTTCCTGTGCGCATCAAATGTGCTAATCTCACTTGGCATACCTTAAAAGCTGCTTTGGAAGCATCTAACAGTGCGCCCCTAGAGGAGTTTGTCAGCAATGAAAAAGACGATTGAGAAATGCCAAGTTACACTGATTTTCTGACCTTAACTCAATGGGCGGGGATCGCCACATTAGCCTGTGCCGCCATTACAGTCCTGGGCTTCATTTTGCAATGGGGTATCAGGTTTCGCTTGGTTGGCGTCACTGGCTTCCTGGGAGTGCTGACGGGCGGCTTATTTGCACTGAGTTTAGTACCGTTCACTCGGACAGTGATTCCGGGAGCAGTGCGATTCTCATTAGTTTATGACACTGGTGCCACACAAACTGTGATTGCCGTTTCCCCCAAAATCACTCAGAATGAACTAGAAGCGACTCTGCGCCAAGCAGCTAGCGACCTCTACTCATACGGTCGTCTAGGTCGGGACGAAAATCTACTCACTATCCGTGCCCGCACGATTATCCATCCAGAGCCAGGAGTTTCACAGCCGCTTTACTTAGGTCAGGTGAAGCGATCGCTGGACAACCGTAATGATGAGCAAATGGCAATCGAAATTTACCAAGATAAATTAGCTCGAATTGCGGATGCGGCCTAATTTTTTTGTGTGTTTTAGCTCCTGAAAGAGATTTCAGGTTTTTATGGTCGAGAGATGAATCAAGCCCCTACTCAGTTTTTTCTTAACGTTGCCCCCAGCCGGGTGCTGCACAGCCGAGAGGCAATAGAACAGGCGGGAGCAGCAATTGCGACTCTAGGTCGTCGCCCTTTACTAGTGGGAGGTGATCGCACTCTTGTTGCTGCACAACCCCGATTGCTACCAGTATTAGAACGGGAGCAGTTGTCAATTGCCCAAGCTGACTATGGCAGCGACTGTAGTGAAACTGGGCTAGCTGCCCTTAGGCAAAAAGTCACAGAACATCAAGCTGATTTAATTATTGGTGTAGGAGGAGGCAAAGCTCTAGATGCTGCTAAACTTTTAGCTCATCAATGTCAGTTACCAGTCGTAACGATCCCCACTTCAGCCGCGACATGCGCCGCTTGGACTGCCCTCTCCAACGTCTACTCCAACCAAGGAGCCTTTCTTTACGATGTCAGCCTCAACCGTTGTCCAGATCTACTGATTCTTGATTACGGATTAGTTAAATCTGCTCCAAAACGCACCCTCATAGCTGGAATTGGTGATGCTCTTGCTAAATGGTACGAGGCTTCTGTCAGCAGTGGTCACCTGGACCAAACGTTGATTGTAGCGGCAGTACAGCAGGCCAGAGTGTTGCGAGATATCCTGTTTCAAAAATCAACCGCTGCACTCAAAGAACCAGGGAGTGCTGTCTGGCAAGAAGTTGTAGACGCAACGATTCTACTGGCTGGGGTGATTGGGGGACTAGGAGGCGCTCAATGCCGCACAGTTGCCGCCCATGCCGTTCATAACGGTCTCACCCATCTTACACATCACAACAGCATTCATGGGGAGAAGGTTGCCTATGGCATTCTCGTGCAACTGCGTTTAGAAGAATTGGTACAAGGGAACCAACTGGCAGCCGCAGCACGGCAACAACTGTTGAAGTTCTACACCGAGATTGGATTGCCTCAGACACTAAGCGATTTGGGCTTGGGCAATGTCACCTTAAAGGAGTTGCAAACAGCGGCTGAAATTGCCGTAGCTCCCAACTCTGATATCCATCGCTTACCTTTCAAGGTAGTTCCTGAGCAACTGATGGCAGCAATGGTTTCCACTACAGCTCCAGATGTAGGGCGTAACCAGCTGAGTTCTCCATCTCCAGCAATGCAGGAAGTTGAGCGATGAGACGGGATTGGATTAGCCCAGCCGACCGAATTCAGGCACTGCCACCATATGTATTTGCTCGTCTAGATGAACTTAAGGCTAGGGCACGAGAGCAAGGACTGGACTTAATTGACTTGGGGATGGGAAACCCAGATGGCACCACACCCCAGCCTGTGGTGGAGGCGGCGATCAAGGCTTTACAAAATCCTGCCAATCATGGCTATCCACCCTTTGAAGGGACAGCTAGCTTCCGCCGCGCCATTACCGATTGGTATCGCCGCCGCTACGCAGTTGAACTTGACCCAGATAGCGAAGCTCTACCCTTACTTGGTTCTAAAGAAGGTTTAACCCATTTGGCAATCGCCTATATTAATCCTGGCGATCTGGTTCTAGTGCCTAGCCCTGCCTATCCAGCCCATTTTCGCGGTCCTTTGATCGCTGGTGGCAAGGTTCATAGCCTGATTTTGCAGTCAGAGAATGACTGGCTAATAGATTTGACAGCGATTCCAGAGGCGATCGCTCAACAAGCTAAGATTCTCTATTTCAACTATCCCAGTAATCCCACAGCTGCTACGGCTCCGCGCGAATTTTTCACTGAAATAGTTGCCTTTGCACACAAGTATGAAATCCTCTTGGTGCATGACCTATGTTATGCCGAGTTAGCCTTTGATGGCTATCAGCCCACTAGCTTGTTAGAAATCCCTGGGGCAAAAGAGATTGGCGTCGAGTTTCATACCCTGTCTAAGACGTACAACATGGCTGGATGGCGTGTCGGCTTTGTTGTTGGCAACCGTCACATCATTCAGGGTTTGCGGACACTAAAAACGAATCTGGACTACGACATTTTTGCCGCACTGCAATCAGCCGCTGAAACAGCTTTGCAATTGCCAGATGTCTATCTGCAAGAGGTACAAGACCGCTATCGTCGCCGTCGCGATTTTCTGATTCAGGGGTTAGCCCAGCTCGGTTGGGATATTCCTAAATCCAAAGCGACAATGTATCTGTGGGTCAAATGTCCACCCGGACTCGGCTCAACAGACTTTGCCCTTTCCGTGTTGCAGCAGACTGGAGTTGTGGTTACTCCTGGGAATGCCTTTGGCATCGCTGGGGAGGGATACGTGCGGGTGAGTTTGATTGCCGAGTGCGAGCGCTTGCAGGAAGTCTTGCGCCGATTTAAACAAGCTAATATCTGCTACCACCAATCTGCAACGACGATTTCTAGTACAGAATCAGGTTCTGTTGCAAAACTTCTTGAGAAACACCAATCATTGTAGGGAAGCGGTCATGGTCGTACAAATCCCCATTCAGCGCATCCAGGTTCCGCCAGGGCAACGAGTCTTGTTGCAGGATGTCAGTTGGGAAGAATTTGAAGCCATTTTGGAGGAGTTGGGCGACCGCTGCTCTGTTCGTGTAGCCTACTATGATAAAACTCTAGAAGTCATGACCCCGCTGCCAGAGCATGAATATTTTAAGGAAGCGATCGGTGATGCCATCAAGGACATAGCAGAAACCCTAGAGTTAGACTACGAGAGCTATGGTTCCACTACCTGGCGACGGCAAACGAAGCAGGCAGGATTGGAAGCTAATAACTGTTTTTATTTTCAAAACGAAGCGATTGTTCGCGGCAGGCTTGATATCAACCTCGCTCAAGATCCTCCGCCTGATCTGGCTCTAGAAGTTGATTTGACCAACAAATTGCTGGAACGGTTTTCCATTTATGCACGATTAGCTGTCCCTGAACTTTGGTGCTATGAAGATGGAAAGCTCAAAATCTGTCACCTCCAAGGAGAACAGTATGTTAAGGTCGATCGGAGCAGTGTGTTTCCGGAATTAGATGTTCGAGCATTACCACAACTGATTGATGAGAATCGTTCTGCTGGACGATTAGCACTACGGAGATCAGTTAGAGCATGGGTGAGGGAACAGGTGGAGGAAAGGTGAGAGGGGGATTACTACTTCGTGTTGCTCCCTTAATAGTTCTTTTCGTCGTACAGCTAAAAGAATCTGCCCGCCAGTGACGATCTGCCCTTGCTGCTCTAACTACTGACAAACATGCCTCCCTGTCAGGCATAACACCCTTTAAGGCTCTAGGAAAACATCCAGCACTGTCAAATGCCCTGTCTCGACTGCCTGCAGCCCGCGTTTGATTGCTGGTTCCAGCAATTCAGGAGCTGTGATCTTCTCACCATAGCCACCGAACGCAACGGCAAGTTTCGCATAGTCGGGTGTCGGGTCGATTACCTTTCCATAGAAGTTACTGGTTCTAACCGCTGAACCCTGAGGAAAGTATTTCTCAATATTCCAAGCCTGCGACGCATAACCCTGGTTGTTGCAAACGACAATCAAAATGGGAAGTTGGTACTGTTGGGATAAGCCAAAGCACGCAGGTATGGGATTGTAGTTGAAAGCACCGTCCCCAATGATACATACGACTGTGCTGTTGGGTTCTGCTAGCTTGATCCCGAGGGCAGTCGCTATCCCCGTGCCCAAGCCACCTGCCCATCCCCTATAATGTCTGAAAGCCTTTGACTGAAAGAGAGCCTGCAGCATGAAAGGTCCCTGGGCAACAATTTCGTCGATGATGACAGAACCATTAGGTAGGACCTGATGGAGCGTCTGAAACAACAAATACGCATGAATTGAATCCTTAGACCTCACAGCTTCAGCTTCCGCAAGCCACTGTCTCTTGATGCGCTCGTTGTATTGCTTCCACCTTTCCGCCCGCTCTGCCGCAGGTGACTTCATTCGCTCTTTCAACTGACTATAGAGTTCAGCCAGGTTCATCCCAACATCACCTGCAATACAGTAGTCGGTTTTGTATCCCCAGTACGGCGCGCGAGGTCTTAGCGGGTCCTCTTCAAACAGGATGACCTTGCATCCTTCTTGAAAGTTAATGAGTGGAGGGTGCCAGGGAGCATTGGACCCGGCAATCAATATGCAGTCGGCTTCTGGAAGAACATCTTCTACAGGTCCGTTACCGTGGAGTGGGTGATCGCGCGGAAAATTCTGGAACGAAGGCATCCAGAATTCAAAGACGGGAGCGGTTAAAAGCTCCGCCAGCTTAACCAGCGTGCTAACCTCTTCTGGGGTACGACCAGCGTGCTCTGTAATCAAAATTGGATTGTGACTTTGCAAAAGCAATTCCACAATTTCACGGAGATATTTAGCGGGAGCAATCACTGGATGGGGTTCCAATTTTGGCTGTCGGGCAGGGGTCACTGGATTCATGAGAATATCAAAGGGAATACTCAGAAGCGTCGGTCCACGAGGAACCATTTCAGCAAAATAGCAAGCCCGCCGCAGATCCGCGACTAGGTCGCTGGCGGTTTTGACTTCCTTCGCCCATTTGACGCAGATTTCGGCATCACGGACGGGACCGGGCAGATCAACTAACAGGGAAGGCCATTCGGGGCCAGGATCAAGGTTGGCTACTTCACCGTAGGTAAGCGTATCGGGCGACAGAATGGTCATTGGTATTCGTTCTTGAAGGGCGCTGCGAATTGCTAGTGAACCGTTTAAGACACCGAGACCAATTGGAAGAAGGACAACCTGGGAACGTCCCGTTGCTTTATAAAAGCCGGACGCCAATCCTACAGCCAGGAGTTCATGGCGACAGTTCACATACTTCGGAGTCTCGATTTTCCCCATTTCCTTCCGCTTTGCCAGTGCCTCCCAGAGTGGAGCCCATACAGCAATTGGCGAACAAAAGATGAAGTCAGTTTCTTGGATTTTCAGTATCTCTAGGATGGCTTCTGCGCCATTTATCGTTTCTGATGTTTTCATGGCTTCTACTTGTTAGAGGGTGTTATGAACTTTAAGAGGATGTATTAAAGTATAAACAGTTACGCTAGCCGTCTAACCATGAGCCGCACTATGGCAGCCTAGATAAAGGCTTTAGAGCTAGTAGGCAAAACTTCGCGTGTCAATAGTTAGCCGGCGACAACGTACTAGGACTCGCCAGCTACTTCAGCCATCTCTCATAATGACACCCACGCGCGCTTGAGGGTTTGCAATCCCTCCTCAGGCGATCACTGACCAATTTGCAGTCAGATACTCCGCCGCGCGTAAAGCAACGGCATGAATCGTGAAACACGGATTAACTGCTGCGGAAGTTGGGAAAAGGGAAGGGCCAGCGACAAAAAGATTGGGAATGTCATGCGTTTGTCCGTAACCGTTCGTCACAGAACTTTCCGGGTCGGAACCCATGATCACGCCGCCCATGGCGTGCATGTGAACACGACTGCCCGCCCAGACTTCGTAAGCTCCCGCCGCCTTGAATATCTCCTCACCCTGAGCGATCCCGGCATTATAGCACTTCAGCTCACTCTCACCAAAGCTGTGGGTAACGCGAGCCAGCGGATATCCATAGCGGTCTCGCTGTGCGGGATCTAACGTAAGGCGATTTTCGGGATTAGGCAGATCCTCGCCTACAAACGTCATGGTACCCAAGTGGTGGGACGCCGTTTCCAGGAAGCGATGCAGGTTGTTACCGAACAGATCGGGTCGGCTGTTTGCAACGCCTAACAGATCGTTCGGCTTCATCGCATTCGCAATCAGCCATTGTGAGCTGTTGATGTAACCGCGGTCGGGATCCTTGGCGTATGCGTCTTGCGACAATAACTGTCCACCTACTGTGCCGCGGAAGTTTTCGGTCTCGTCTCGAAACATCCCGAAGATGTTTGCCGACGAGTGCGTCATCATATAGCAACCGACCAGACCGCTTGAGTTCGCCATTCCTTGTGGCTGGTCCCTTGTGGCTGAGTTCAGCAGCAATCGCGGCGTCTGAAAGGTGTAGGCGGCGACAATCACCACGTCCGCACGCTGCACGCGCCGTTGACCCCGGCTGTCGTAATATTCGACTCCGGTTGCGCGGCGGGTTCTTCTCTCCTGCAAAATGCGTGTGACGTAACTCTCATGCCGTAACTCAGCGCCTGCCTTCTCCGCCATCGGCAGGTAGACCGCCAGCGGATTGACCAAAGCGAGAATGGGGCAGCCAGCATCGCACCAGCCATCGTTAACGCACGCGGGACGCCCCTTGTACTCCACCGAATTGATGGCCATGGGCAGCGGAGAAGTACGCAGACCGAGCTTGGTGAAGCCTTCCGCAATCAGCGTTGCCTGCTGGAACAGAGGACGCGGAGGCATGGGGTAGGGTGTGCCAGTAGGTCGCCAGATCTCCGCCTTGGCATCGCCCGATATTCCGACTTCTTCTTGAATCGAGTCGTAGTAAGGCTGCAGATCTTCGTAAGAAAAAGGCCAGTCCAGTCCTTCCCCAAATTGGGAACGCATGTTGAAGTCATCCGCATGACGCCGCAGCCAAACTGCATAATGGTGCAGCGCCGCGCCGCCGGTTCCCCACCCGGACCCGAAGTGAACCGAGAGTGGCTCCGGTCCTTCAGTCTGCGTATTGGGACCAAACCACTTGATGCGCCTGGCCCAAATCTGCGAGCTGTAGAGATCGCTGACCTGGCGTTTTGGTCCGCCTTCGAGCACCACTACCCGTTTTCCGGCTTCGGCAAGCTTAGCCGCCAGTATGCTCCCGGATGCACCCGATCCGACTATGACAACATCGACTTTATCCATGGCTCACCACTTTTTTGGAGGAGATATCAAGGCTAGGTAAGGTACGTCGAGTTTCCGGAATCCCTCTTCAGTCCCATAAACAACGTCGATGGCATCGTTGCGAACGACGAAATAGAAAAGGGGAGACGGCGGACCATCCCAATCGGGAGGACTTGCCTTGGATAAGCTGCTAACAAGATCGGACTGTTGTTCATCCGAGAGATCGGGGAAGGCGGCACCGAAGCGAGACAGACTGAATGCCTCTAACGCCTGCAGGCCTTTTTTGTAGAAAGCTAAGCAGTCGTCGGAGTAATCCATGTAGCGCAGAAAGAGCAGAGGCGTTTCGCTCTTGAGCTGATGCTGTACATAGGGCACGATCCCTGCTTTACTCGCACCCGGCAGCAGAGTTTCGCCAAGTGCGCTCAGGCTGACGCGTTCGTGTCTGTTCAGCACGCTATCGCTGGCATCCTCTTTCTCGTCGTCCTCGAAAGCAAAGCTGGGGAGAGCGGCTATCGTCACTAAGCCCGCTCCGGCAGCAATTAGTATTTGCCGCCGGGTCAAGTAAGTGGATTGGGTAGATCGATCACGCGGCATGATTACGCCTTTCTTTATCTGGGGAACTGATTTCGTTGGTAGCTTGGAGTTCGGAAACTGACTGTTCGCGAGCGTGGCTTGAATATAACAGACCTCTTGCAAATCGGGGGTCAATTCCCTCACCTACAGAAAATTTTTGCAGATGGAGGTTACGATGGCAAAGATTTTATTGCCGCAGTCAAACAGAGCTATCAGTTGGATTGGGAATTCGAACTGATTAACTAATAGACAATTAATGCCAAGAAAACGCTAGTTGAGGCAATATTTTTATGCTCTACCCTTATGCTTGTCCATCTTTCTTTTTGGCATAGTTCAAAAACAAGCGGTTTTAGGTAACAAAGTAGGCGAAAGTGTTGAAGAAATTCATAGTAGATATAACCCTGGCACAACAGAGAGCTTACATCGCTAGTTTGCACGTTAGCTTGAAAAGTGTCACAGGATACTCGATAAAGCCTTGAGTCGTAAGCGCAAGAAGGGGACCAGACGCAGACAGAAAGCAGGAAAACGACTGTCTAAGCAATACTAGGGTGAATTAGAAGCTTAAGATTCAGAAGACCGCACAGCTAAGAGAATCTGTCCGCCAGTGACCATCTGCCCTTGAGTGCAGAACATTTCAACAACGGTACCAGGCTCATCTGCCGTGACTGCAATTTCCATTTTCATAGCTTCTAGAATAACTAAGCGATCGCCCTCAGCTACAATATCTCCTGGTTGTACTAGGACCTGCCAGACACTAGCTGAGGCATGGGCAACCACGGCTTTTGTGCCAGGGGGAAGATCAATCTCATCGGTGCTGTCTTGAGGATCTGGCTCCTCGGCTTGTCGGTCAAATTCCCCAGCAGCTGCCCAGCGTTCCCGCTCAGCGGTAAAGGCTGCCTGCTGTTTGGTTTTGAAAGTAGTAATATCCTCAGCGTGCGATCGCAGAAACTCGTTGTATCGTTTCAGGCTAAAAATTTCTTCCTGGATGTCCAGCGTTACCTTACCCTCAATAAAAACTTCCCGGAAGCTTAGTAATTCTGCTGCGGACACAGGATAGAACCGGATTTGGTCGAAAAAACGCAACAGCCAGGGTTTGCCAGGGTGAAAGTCTGCTGTTTGCTTATACCGATTCCAGACTTGCACCGTCCGTCCCACGAACTGATATCCCCCCGGACCTTCCATGCCGTAAATGCACATGTAGGCACCTCCGATACCAACCGCATTTTCGGGCGTCCAAGTTCGGGCAGGGTTATATTTGGTAGTGACTAGACGATGACGCGGATCGAGCGGCGTGGAAACAGGTGCCCCCAAATAAACATCTCCTAAGCCCATCACCAGGTAACTGGCGCTATAAACAATCTCTTTTACCTGCTCGATGCTTTCTAGTCCGTTGATCCGTCGGATGAACTCGATATTGCTGGGACACCAAGGCGCATCAGAACGTACAGACTGTATATACTTTTGAATTGCCAGTTGAGTAGCTTCATCGTCCCACGATAGGGGCAGATGCACAATGCGCGTGGGTACCTCCATATCTTCAATAGCAGGTAGCCCACTCTCAGCTGTAGTTAACAGTTCGAGCAGTGCTTGCAGGGACAAAACGCGGCTGTCATAGTGTACTTGCAGTGAGCGAATTCCTGGAGTCAGATCTAAAATTCCTGGTAGATGATTAGCTTTCAACCACTCCATCAAGGCATGAACCCGGAAGCGTAGATTCAGATCCAGCACTAAAGGACCATATTCTACTAATAAATATTTGTCTCCCGCCTGCCGATAGGTCACCGCAATTTGCTCAGAAGATTCAGGGATTTGGTGCAGAATAGGAGAATAACCACCCTCTTCCTCTTGCCCTCCTGCCTCTTCTTCCCCCCAGCTCGTCCCTGCTCCCCTCTCCCCCCCTGCCCCTAATCCCCACTTCGTGGGGACCCCGAGTTCCCCAGAGGGGACCCCGAGCCCCCCCTGCCTCTTCTCCCCTGCTGTCGATAGCTGGAAGGCTTCAATCTGACGATCTTGCGCTAATTCTCGCTCTTGTGCTGCGACAAAGGTAAGTTGATAAAAACGAATAGTATCGCCCGGTTTCAGTTGTCCGATTTTCCATAGTTCTGATTGGACAATGGTGGCGGGACAGACGAAACCGCCGAGGCTAGGACCATCTGGACCCAAGATAATCGGCATATCGCCTGTAAAATCGATCGTGCCGATTGCATAAGCATTGTCATGAATATTCGATGGATGCAATCCTGCTTCGCCGCCGTCAGGACGTGCCCACTTGGGCTTGGGACC
>JAFAVL010000688.1 GCA_019242465.1 Chroococcidiopsidaceae cyanobacterium CP_BM_RX_35
AATAGGGACGCGGTGTTGTAGAACACCAATTCCGACCTCGATTGCTCCTGGACTAAACTGAATCAGGTGCTTGAACTCGAAATCAGCAGTGCTGTGAATCACACGGCGGACAATAGCATACTCATCTGGGCTCAAGTTGTGTACACCCATTTCTCGGTCAATAACAGCAAAGCTCTGCTCCATGATGGGATGAACATCGATTTTTGACAACTTATACCTACTTTGAAAAACTAACCAATATGCCAATTTATCTCTATTGGGGCGAGGATGATTTTGCCATCCAAAAAGCTGCTGCCAGCTTGCGCGATCACGTCCTTGTTCCAGAATGGGCTAGCTTTAACTATACTTCTCTGCCTCCAGAGCAATCTGATACCGTTGTCTCTACAATGGCTCTACTGATGACTCCCCCATTTGGATCTGGTCATCGCCTAGTTTGGCTGGTAGATACAACTCTTTGTCACCAGTGTTCTGAAGAAATTTTGACAGAGTTAAAGCGTACCCTGCCAGAGATCCCAGAAACCTCGGTTTTATTGCTAACTAGCCGCAACAAACCGGATGGGCGACTTAAATCTACGCAATTGTTGCAAAAGTATGCCCACATCCGAGAATTTTCTCTGATTCCACCCTGGAAAACAGATCAACTTGTGCAGCAAGTGCAACAAGCTGCCCAAGAGCTGGGAGTCAAACTTACCCCAAAGAGTACCCAACTGCTAATGGAGGCAGTTGGCAACAATACACGGCTACTCTACAGTGACTTGGAAAAATTACGCACTTTTGCTCTTTGCAGCAACCAGCCTCTAGATGTAGACATTGTTGCCGAATTGGTACAAGTTCAGACTCATAACAGTTTGCAATTGGCAGCAGCCATAACAACAGGAAATGCCGCTAAAGCACTGACTAAGGTCGCTGAGCTAGTTGACTGCAATGAACCAGCTTTGAAGATTGTTGCAACCTTGATTGGACAATTCCGCACTTGGTTATGGGTTAAGTTAATGACCGAGAGGGCAAAAGGCGATCGCAGTGAGAATGCTGTCAAACTCATTGCTCAAGCGGCAGAAATTAGCAACCCTAAGCGCGTCTATTTCCTCCAGCAAGAGGTTAAGCCTTTGGAGCTGCAACACCTGATCTCCACCTTGCCCCTGCTACTTGAACTAGAAGTAGGTCTCAAGCAAGGAGCAGAGGAGATATCAACACTGCAAACAAAAGTGATTGAACTGTGCCAAGTCTTCAAATAATAGGTTAGAGAGCAATAGTCAGATTCCTCATCCCTTTAAAGGGCGCTGGAACTTCTCAACCCTAAAATAGTTCAAAGTAACTGGGGGCACTGATGTTATATTTTTCCTTTCATCTAATCGTAAATGAAATTTTGCCATCTATTTTCTTGCTGTCACTTAGATCAAATGTTGTCGCGAACGCTGTTTGTGGGTGCTGTTACCATTTTAGGCATGTTTTGTGGGATGGTCCCTGCTCTGGGGGGACACTCAATTGCCGTTGTCTTTGGCTCTATAGCCTATGCTCAAGCTATCAGCGATGACATCGTAGCCAACTACGCTAAGGCTGTCCTAGCAATGGAACCGATTCGTCAACAGGCTAGTAACAAACTTAAGCAAATCCTGGGAGCAGACAATGTTCCTCGATTCTTTGATTGCAGTCCGGATAAGGTCAACGGGCTTTCCCAAGCTGCCAGAGACGTGATTGACGATTACTGTGGTAAGTCTCAGGATATCGTGACAAACAACAAACTGAGCTTTAAGCAGTTCAACGATATCACCACTGCAATTTCAGGAAATCCCCCAACCGATCCAGCCCTGAAACAACGGATTCAACAAGAATTAGCCCACCTTCAATCTCCGTAAGTTACTGCTAGAGCAAGCGATAATTTGCCAAAGATGTAGTTCAACTCCCGATCCATGCTGACTTTAACACAACGCTATCCAGCAAATCCTGATGTAGTTGCCAATTTTATTCTTGCTCTTACAGCAGAGGAGCGCAGCCGCACTCGTCATCGCTTTGAGACAATAGATGGACAAGCTTTATATCTACGCTTAGCTAGAGGAACGGTGCTAAGGGATGGGGATTTGCTGTGTTCAGAGGAAGGGAGTTTGGTCCGAGTGAGTGCCAAACCTGAACCTGTTCTAACAGTAACCGCCTCTACATCACTAAATTTGTTACGAGCTGCCTATCATTTGGGCAACCGCCATGTACCAGTAGAGATTGCTGCAACTCATTTACGAATCTCTCCCGACCCGGTTCTATGGGCAATGCTGGAACAACTGGGAATGGAGGTAGAAGAGGCAGTGTTACCGTTTCAACCAGAAATGGGTGCTTACGGACATCATCATGTCCATTGATTGTAACAATCAGGCACTTCTATGTCTCTTACAGTTAGCTAGTCCTGCCCTACCTGTTGGAGCTTATAGCTATTCTGAAGGATTGGAAACACTAGTTGAAAATGGCACAATCAACAGTCAGCTGAGTCTGAAGCACTGGCTAGAGCAGGAACTATGCTACGGAGCTATTCGGTTAGAAGCAGCGGTGATGCTCCGAGCATACCATTCTGCTCGAATGGGTGATGCAGAGGTTTTGCGTGGCTGGAATCACTGGCTTTCTGCTACTAAGGAAACAGAAGAGTTACGTCAGCAAAGTTGGCAAATGGGTCAATCTCTGATGCGGCTACTACAATCTATGCCACCAACTGACACGCCAATCCTGTCTCTAGAGTCTCTAGCACAGGTAGTTGGTACCCCCTGTAATTTTGCGATCGCTTTTGGCATTGCTGCTGCAGATTGGAACATAGATTCACTTCACTCTGTCTTGGGCTACCTGCATAGCTGGACAACAAATCTGGTTACATCTGGAGTCAAACTGATTCCCCTTGGTCAAACATCTGGGCAACAGCTACTACTGGAATCACAATCTCATCTTATAGTTGCTGCTGACGAAATTCTAGCTTTAAGGGACGATGACCTTATGAGTTGCGGTTGGGGCTTAGCGCTCTCTAGTATGGCTCATGAAACTCAATATTCTCGGTTGTTTAGAAGTTAAATTATGAGTGCATTTCGAGTCGGAGTCGCTGGTCCAGTTGGTTCAGGGAAAACCGCTTTAGTTGATGTCTTGTGCAAGGCAATGCGCCAGCAATACAATATTGCTGTCGTTACAAATGATATCTACACACAGGAAGACGCCCAGTTTTTGGTACGCAGTCAGGCGTTGGAGCGCGATCGCATTGTGGGGGTAGAAACTGGCGGTTGTCCTCATACTGCTATCCGCGAGGATGCCTCAATTAACCTGGTAGCGATTGAGCAGTTAGAGCGGCGATTTACGGATCTCGATCTGGTGTTCTTAGAGAGTGGCGGCGACAATCTAGCTGCCACCTTCAGTCCAGAGTTGGTCGATCTCACAATTTATGTTATTGATGTGGCAGCCGGGGACAAGATTCCGCGTAAAGGTGGTCCTGGAATTACTAAATCTGACTTGCTAGTCATCAATAAAACTGATTTGGCTCCCTTCGTAGGCGCAGACTTGAGCGTGATGGAAAGGGATGCAAAAAAAATGCGGGGTGATAAACCGTTTGTCTTCACAAATCTGAAGACTCAGGCAGGAGTTGCAACTGTGATTGATTGCATCTGTAGTTATGTTG
>JAFAVL010000737.1 GCA_019242465.1 Chroococcidiopsidaceae cyanobacterium CP_BM_RX_35
CTTTCTCCTTCGGTTTAGGGAAGGTATCAGCTAAGATAAACAGAGAGTTCGGTATTAAGACAGCAGCACCGATTCCCTGAAGAGTTCGCCCAGCGAGCAAAATCCCCAGATTGGGAGAGAGACCACAGACTAGAGATGCCATCATGAAGATGGTCAGTCCTGTAATAAAGACTCGCTTGCGCCCGTAAACATCTCCTAAAGTCCCACTTATCAGAACTGAACTGGCCGCAGCTAGGGTATATGTGTTGAGAATCCACTGCTGCCCCAATAAATTAAAACCTAGATCGGTCTGAATTTCAGGAAGCATCAGACTCACAGCTGTATTGTCGAGGTTAGCCATGCAGATGGCAAGACACGCAACCGCCGTTATAACAAATTGAAAGCGAACTCGATTCATTGCTTTGATTACCTTATAATGTCAAACTTCGAGTGTTGTAGAGGTATAAATATGCAAACCTCTACCCAACCAAGGCACAAGCCATCCTGGTTGTGATTGCCATGAACCCTTACTCACTAACTTGCATTGCTTTACAATGTTGTAGAGCAACACACATTACCTTACATAAAGCTTTGTAGAAGAGTAGTCAGCTAAGCAAAAAAAGAAGTAGTCAGCACTTTAGAGGTAAAGCGCTCTTAAAAAACATTTTGTACACCCATTATGCTTGGGAGGGACACAGAGGAATAGTGCTTTCTCCATTCATGACGGATGCAATCTCTTTTGAAGGAGGTTTACTATGAACTTAAGAGCACCCCTCAAATTAAGTTTGACACTCTACTATGTCTGACTTCACTATCAAGACTTTTTACTCAGCAGCTACCTCAACATCACCTTAGTGCTTCAAAGCCTATTTAAATAGGCTTTGATCTAGGTCTTCTAACTTTTGAACTAATACTGTAACCTGCCTAAGGATAGAGTATATAGTATCGAATCAAATGTCAACTACGTATTCTTATGTAAAAAGTCGTAAATAAATAGACTTAGGTCGTGCGTCAGGAAAGTCTGAATTCTCTGTCTGTATTTAATGGGCTAGAATCTCTCGACGCACCAAATTGCTCAGGAACTCGACCACAACACTGCATACGGGTCTTGTGGAGAACAAACCTGAGGTCATCTTGTCAGGCGAAGTTATATGTGATGAGCTTCACCTAATCGCGAGCTGCAACGGTCAGCCAGCCTATGAAATGTCCGAAATTTTTAATAGTACACATGCTCACCTTGAAAGGGCTGTTCTAGCACAATTGGTTATTGACTCTTGTCACAATCTCTTAACTTGTTATGAATGGGAATAGCGTAGTCGTTCTCGATAAGGTTTGAATTTTCCGAGGTTCCCTTCTATAACTTCCGATCAGGGACTGCACTAGCTTGAACCCTAGAACCTAATTGCTCAAACTCCTCTTTGCTCAGGTAGTGTACTTTAGGTTGGTAAGTCCCAAGCTTACCTTGATGAGAGTTTATTCCGATTAGCTCATTGTCATATAAGGGAGAAAACCAGGAAGTAGTCTCATAAGGTAAGTTGGTTACATCGGGAACTAACTGAGGATTGCGCCAGTTCGGATGGACGCTTAACCAGCGTAGTACCCAGTCTTGAGTAGCAATACCTCCCCAATCGACCCAAGTAACGCCGTTGCGAGGATAAGCATTTGAGGGTCGGTCCTTATGCCGTGAGTACACAATAACATACCAGCCTGACGAGTCAGTAATTATCTCATCATCCATAACCGAGGTAATCGCCGGACCAACAAAGGACACATCTAGCAAATTAGGAAGGGGATACGAAGTAATAGAGAAGTAACGAGCTTGACCACCTTGCATCGTCAGCGCGCCTGACCGAGTTCTGGGTGTTTTAGGTAGCCGACCAGTTAGTACAGCCACCTTTCCGTGGTTGATAGACATTCCTCTGTTGAGATAACTGATATATAGACAACGGCTATTCGAAGACTCATAGTTTCCGGGAGGAGGTTGTAGCATGCCATGACTTGTCAGACCGAGAATGAGGTCGCGCCCATAGGCTTTATCTGCCTGGGTAGTCTTCCCAACGCTGTAAAACAAGCCTGCTAACCCTGTCTCGAAGATGTCAAAATCATGGCTCCATCCCGTGCCTGCTTCTTTGAAAGAATCTGGGTCTGCTCCGGAGGTTGACCAGGCTTTCCGAGTTTGGTTTATCGATTCCTCCGGCTTGCTAAAGTCAGCAGTAAGAAAAAAACGCTCGCCTGTAGGAAGTTCATAAAGCACCTTTGGCAGTGGGACACCTCCTAAAGGTCCAGAAAGAAAGTCGGGAGCATAATAGCGAACCCAAAAAGACCCCGTGTTCCAAACTCCCTTTCTATTTCCAAATTTGTGAAATTCGCTTCGTGGGTCGGCAAGCGGTCCTTGGTACTGAATCGCACTAGCATAACGATGGTTCCCAGGAGCACGAAAGTACGGAGGTTTATATGCTGGCTCTATCTGGGCTCCGTTACCCAGGCTCAGAGTCCAAGTTAACCGATAGCTTCTTTTCTCTACGTTCCGGTTTGCGCCTTGCCCGAAGGGATTGCTGTGCCCAGTAAGCGGCTCAATATCAACATCGACTATTGGAACTTCTGGTACACCGAAATTTCCGTCATAATAATAAAAAGCCGGATCGAGTGGGGGAGAGACTTGTACATCGAAAAAACGACTGTGCGGAAACTCACCGCTCATAATTACCTTTGTGTTAAAAGGTGCAAAGAAGATGCCTAGCACCAGGTATGTAGCGTGAGGGTCGGGATAGAGTTGGTGGAGAGCTTTGAAATTTATCTTTTCTGCTTTGCGAATGATCCATTGATCGACCGAGTGGACCTCATCCGGATAAAGAAGACGAAAATTCTTTAAGTCTGGGTCAATCCCAGATGGAATCAGTTCAGCTGGAATAGTTGCAGATGCTTTTCCTTGATACCACGCCCGAATGTAATTTTCTAAGCGGTCAGAAATCGTCTGCGCTTCTCTTATAACAGCTTGCTTGTCTTTGTAATGAGGATAACTAGGGGCATGTTTGGGCAAGATTGAATCGACAATTTGCTTGGATAGGTTGCAGGCAGACAAAAACAGACCGCACACCAATAAAGTGCACAAGAATAACAATAGTAATTTAATCTTAGGGAATTTCACGACGCCCTCTTTCTACTTTAGATGAAGTTGCTCAACAGTTTAATCGCTTTCTAGAAGTTAGCTGAACAAACACCAAAATCAACAAGGCTCCAGTTAGCAAGGCGAAGCCAGCCACTAGGATAACTACATGTAGACCCGATACGAACGCATGATTAATAGTTTGATGCAGGGCAAGCGGAGAAATGTTGGCTGGAAGGTGATTGAGAACTTTAGCTTGGCCGGACAAAGCATCAGCAATGATTTGGTTTTGGATGTTTGAGGGTAGACCCCAAGCAGATAGAGAGCGCGCCAGATCTGAGGCTAGGCGTTGCTTGAAAATTGTTCCCTGTAGGGCAACTCCCAAGACAAGGCCCAGACAGGTACTGGTGTTCAACACCGCTGAGGCAATTCCCGCTTGAGTTGAGGGCGCAGAACTCATCGCTGCTGCTGTTAAAGGCGGGACTGCCAAGCCAGTGCCGAATCCCGAAAGAACAAGCTTCCACAGGACTGCTCCATACTCAGTATCGGCACTGGTTCGGATGAACGACAATACAATCGCGCTCGCCAGGGACAGTCCCGTCGCGATGGTAAAACGGCACCCTAGTCTAGCAACGAGCCACCCAGAACCAATGGATGCGATCACAAAAGCCCCATTCATGGGCAGAAAGCACACACCTACTGCTGCCGCCGAGTAACCATGCACTTGCTG
>JAFAVL010000544.1 GCA_019242465.1 Chroococcidiopsidaceae cyanobacterium CP_BM_RX_35
ACCTCTGGCAAGATGATGTGACGGGAGTAGCGTTCGTATTCTTCTTTTGTTAGCTGGATGTCATCCAGATTGGGATTTAGCATGGCAATTTCAAAAATGAGCTTTTCTAATAGCGATGTAACGATAGACCATCCCTGGCAGTTCGTCATTAACAGGCGAGAATTTCCTCTGGCTGGAAACGATTGTTGTCATCGAGGCTCCAGCACAGTAAATCGTCCACTTTGCCTTGTTGAACGGAGACTATAATATACAAGTATCGGTGCCAAGCGTACAACCGATCAAGCTCAGATGGAACAGCACGGCTATCAGGGTGGGAGTGGTAAATTCCAATTATATCAAGGTGGCGATCACGTGCGATCCGCTGTGCTTGTAGGAGCATTGCCGGGGCGATCGCGTATCGACGCTTTCTATTCTTTGTTTGTTCGCTATCTGGGGTAGACATGATTCTACTTGCGGGATTTAGAAAAACCTCAGCGCCAGAACGCTCAGAGCTAGGTGGCTTGGCGTTAGCGATGAGTTCCAGGCAATTGCCCTCATATGATTCAGATTCAGCATTCCAGACATTCTCTGTTTCCCAAACTTCTATCAGGGTTTTGTCATCATTACTTAGTTGCCCTACCATAATGCCGCAGCACTCATCAGGATACATCCTTTCAGCATGAGCGCGGATGGTTTGGAGATGAGAAGCTTGGAGTTTTAAAACCATAGATCATCTACAGTTCGGGTCGATATCTTAATGCATTACTGTGGGGTTTTCTGCAAATCTGGTCGTTCTTCCGGAAGGATTGCCCCTTCCACTGGACAAACTTGGAGACAAATGCCGCAGTCTATGCAGGTAGCGAAGTTAATCCAGTACCAGTCGTTACCCTTGACGTTTTTGCCTGGTCCCTCGTGGATGCAAGCCACTGGGCAGGCATCCACGCAATCTGCAACACCCTCACAGATATCTGTTATGATTGTATGCGCCATAGGTTTCTTGCTTCAGATTCGCTTAAATAGTCTACAGAGCTGTTTTTCTCTAGCTTATCAAAAAATGCCTCTGTTATGAAAAAAGGAATTATTTTGGTTTTAAATTAACTGGAGAAAAGCCACAAAAAAACTTCCGCAACTATCCTAATAAATTCAGTTTTTTCTAGTTTGTTGTCTTCTCTCAAACTACAAAGTAATCTATTGTTTGGTTTCTTGTTAGCAGCCTTTTAGGAATTGGTATAAAGTGCCGCCCGCTCTTCATTTACTGGCTCAATTATTGGTGAACCTGTCGTTTTGATCCAGGCAATCTGCTGGATACAACGACGACGAGCATACTCGCGAATCTCCGAAGGATTGCGACCTCCTAAATCTATCTCAACCCGCACTAGATGAATGGAATTTCTCAGTTTTTCCGCATAGGAAAAGGCGGCGGCGTAAGCTTGGGGTGTCTGAGGAACAACTAGCCAGTTACTAACTGGTATAGCTTGAGGCAACTGATTATTAGACAGTAGAACTTGGTGTAAGTCTTCAATATTCAACATGAATCCAATGCCTGGAATCGTTGCCCCTTGTGGGTGGTAGAGTCCTAATAACTGATCGTAACGACCCCCTCGCCCTAAGATCTGTGGCTGCGTCTTGGTGTTGCTGACAACTTCAAACACAATGCCAGTGTAGTAGTCAATAGTTTGGAGCAGGCTCAGATCTAGGATCAAGGGAAAACTTGCTGTGGATCGACCAGCTGACGCTGAAAAGCTCTCATTCAGCAAGGAAACTAGGGATTTGAGATGGTTGAGGGCCTCTTTTTGAGGGAAATCTAACTTTAAACTGCCAACCTGCTGCAACACATCAGCTGGGCGTCCACGCAGATCGAGCATAATCCTGGCCCGTTCCCGTAGTTCAGGGCTTAAAGGTAATGTGTCAATAGTAACCCGGTCAAGATGAGCGATCGCTTGACGAACCTTGTCTTGAATTGTCTCTGGAAAGGTTGAGAGGAGCGATCTGGCGATTCCTGCCTCTCCTAAAACTAAACACCACTCGCTTAAGCCCAGATGATTGAGACACTCCGCTAGTACCAGCAGGATTTCCGCATCAGCTAAAAAGCCACTGCTACCTAGCAACTCTACCCCTGATTGATAAAACTCCTGCTGCCGATTCAAGCTACTACCCTTTGTCCGGCAGAACACATTGGCATGATAGTACAGGCGCTGCGGATAAGTAATCCCAGCCATACGAGTGACAGCTGTCCGGGCAATCGAGGCAGTCAACTCTGGACGCAGCCCTAGTTCTTCCTCCTGTGCATCCTGCAACTGGATGACTGTTGACCGTTGAATTGCTCCCCCAGCCATGAGTGTATCTAACCGCTCTAGAGTCGAGGTGATGATCCGGTGATAGCCCCACCGATCAAATACCTGCTGCAAACGTTCTTCAATCCAACATTTTTGGGCTACGTCTAGAGGCAACAAATCTCTTGCCCCAGCTGGCGGTTGATAAACCATTACTTGTTCTTCCGACCAAATAGACTACCAAACACACCACCACTTTTCTGTGCCATCTGTTCCAATTGCTTTTTCCCTGCTAGGGCGGTTTCGTCTTTAGGATTCAGCTGTAGAGCACGTTCTAAGTAGACCTTTGCCATTGGGGCTTGATTTTGCCTCAAATAAACTACTCCCATCAAGCTATAGCAGCGACTATTGTTAGGCTCTATCTTAATAGCTTCCTGCAACTCTGCCCTAGCTTGGGCTAGGTTATTCTCTGTTATGAACTTTTGGGTACGTTGTAAATACTGAATCACGGGTGATTCTGGTTGTTGTAGAGGTGTTGTGTTAGCTAAATTGCCTTTGTCCGCTGGCTGTATGGAGTGCGACTGAATCCCTGTATCTGCTTTACGCACCAAATAAACCAAATTCAGTTCACTTAGTTGGGCGATCAGTTGCAGGACATGTTCAAGGACATCATACTGCGTTTCTGCAAGCTTATGTAGTGATGTTCTATATACACTATCCACGTTGCTAGTTTGGGATAGCTGCTGGGACAATTGGTTTTCCAGCTTAATTGCCGCTGGCTCCTGTGCTAAACGCCTACCCATTCGTGATAGCAGTAGGATATACTCAGCAAAACTGTTGGGCTGAGACAATTTTTTGTAAGCAGGGTTGACGAGCTTTGACAACAGTTGACCCGCGAACTCCTTGTCCGTGAAGCATGAGAAGGAGCCGCTATCAGGGTGCAGGCGACGAGCAATTTTGAGATAGCGTTTGCGGATTTCCCTAGCATCTGCATCCACCGAAACCCCTAAAATAGCATGGTGGTCGGTGAAATCAAATTTGAACAGCCCACTATCAATTTTGAAAGACATAGAGCCCTGTCAAACCCTGGATTCCTTCTAGTGTACAAGGCACTAAAGATGTATGGAAAGTTTATTTTTATCCTTATAACTTGAGACACTTGTCGAAAAATCTCAGCGATTGAAGCTGTCCCAAGCAGATAAGGGAGGCGTCTGCTGTAGCGCATCACTGAGACTGCGATGAATGTAGCCATTGGTAGCTAAAATCCTGCCTGAATCAATGATGAGGGTGCTGCCATCGTAGGCAGTCACTGTGCCTCCAGCTTCTTCAAGCAGAATCACCCCGGCAGCAATATCCCAAGGCGCAATTCCCCGCTCCCAGTAACCATCCAAACAACCACAGGCAACATGAGCTAAATCTAGAGAGGCGGAGCCGCTGCGTCGCACTCCCTGAGTTAGGTGGGTGAGGTGGCAGAATTCGGCATAGTTGTTGTCAGGGGTTTCGCGGCGATCGTAAGCAAAACCAGTCACTAAAAGACTTTGGCTCAGTTCAGATGTTTGAGATACTTGGATTGGCTGACGATTGCGCGTGGCTCCCAATCCTTTGGCAGCTCGGAACAGCTCGTCGTGAAACGGGTCAAAAATCACTCCAACTTGGGGAATGCCTGCAATTAAGAGCCCAATAGAGGCAGCAAAAAAGGGATACTGATGGGCATAGTTGGTTGTGCCGTCTAACGGATCTATCGCCCAGAGGTATTCACTGTCTTTTTTTCCCAACCAACCTGATTCTTCTGCCAGAATAGAGTGGTTGGGCAGGTGACGATGTAGAATGTCCAAGATAGTTGCTTCGGAGGCTTTATCAGCTGCCGTGACTAGATCACCAGGGCGTCCTTTCTCAGTGACTGCGTCTAACTTGCCAAAATAAGATTGTAATACCCCACCAGCAGCCAATGCTGCTTCGGTCGCAATCTCTAAGAAAATTTGCAATTGCTCAGATTTCGGGCAGCTCATATTTATTAGGATCTCCTGCCTCAAGAGTTTAGCCGATTGAGCTGCGCCTGCTATTCTTCATCTAAAGGCAAACCCGCCCTAACTTTGCCCTTGCCAAAGTATCTACCAAATTGCAGTTCGTAGACTTCATCCTCATCTTGCGTCTCCACCTCAAGATCAGAACGCGCGTAACTGACACATAATAAGGCATAGCCCTGCTGGCGCAGCTCTGGCAACAGTCCTATTGCCTCTGGCTGGTAGATCTCTCCCGAGCGCACCCGCACTGCACAGGTTGTACAAGCTCCATTGCGGCAGGAAAATGGTAGCTCTACCCCCTGGCTCTCGGCACTTTGCAGAATGTAGCGGTCTTCTGGCACCTTGAGGGTGTAAACCTGACCAGAGGCGCGATCGTGAATCTGAATGGTGTAAGAACGGGTCATGAGTGATTGGATTTGGACTTAAATCCAAAATTGGTTCTCTAAAAGAATAACGCTTTTATTGTATAATTAGAGATTGTCACACCTGGAGAGGTGGCCGAGTGGTTGAAGGCGCAGCACTGGAAATGCTGTTTAGGGCAACTTAACGAGGGTTCGAATCCCTCCCTCTCCGTCCCTCAAAACTAAGGCCAGACGAGGATTTAGGCGAATCACCTTTTTTTCAGTCTGGTGATTCCCTATCAAATTTTGCTTGATTTTGGACCATTTTAAGTATCAAATGAGTACCATGGTTGAAGACACAGCACTTGATACTTAAAGTCCATGCAAAGCAAAACACCAACTGGGAAGAACACTTGG
This sequence comes from Chroococcidiopsidaceae cyanobacterium CP_BM_RX_35, assembly GCA_019242465.1. The sequence goes on from JAFAVL010000544.1 coordinate 5,035, forward strand.
GGGGTAGCCGCCCTTGAATCATTCAGAAAACGGCTGAGAATCAGATTCAGGGTTAATAATCAACAGAAGTCATTCACCCTGGGGATAGCGGATACATCTGAGAACCGAGTTAAGGGAGAGTCAATAGTTCGCCAGATGCATCTGGATATGCTCTCAGGCAACTTTGATAGCACTCTAGTCAAGTACAAACCTGTCTCTCATTTGACGGTTGTAGAGGCTATTAAGCCTAAAACAGGTTTAGATTTGGCTCAGCTATGGGACAAGTACACAGAGTTTCGCGCTAAACAGGTTAGCGAAACTACACTGAAGCTCAACTATGCCAGAGTATCTAGCCATATCCAGAAGTTACCTACAAAGTCTCTAGCTGATGCTGTATTAATTAGAGACAGCTTATTGGAAAAAAACTCAGCCTATACAGCTAAGCGAATCCTGACACAAATAAATGCTTGCTGTAATTGGGCTATGAGGTCTAAGCTAATTGACTTGAACCCCTTCTATGAAATGGCAGCAGAAATCAAGCTATCTAAAACAGAATTAGAAAGCTTAGACATAGATCCATTTTCCAAGGAAGAGAGAGAGATAATCATTCAGGCATTTAAAGAACATGAACGATACAACCGCTATGCTGCATTTGTAGAATTTCTATTTCTGACTGGATGTAGGACATCCGAGGCAGTTGGTTTGAAATGGAAGCATATCAGCCCGGATCTTTCAAAAATCACATTTAGTGAAACAATAGTAAATGTGTCAAGTAAAAAAATCCGTCAAGGACTTAAGACACAAGATAAACGTACATTTCCATGTAATAAACAACTTAGGTTATTCTTACTCTCAATCAAACCTGAAAATCTAGAACCTGATAGTCCTGTATTCACATCTATTAAAGGGCAAGAAATTAATGCTCATACATTTAATGCGATGTGTTGGCATGGATGTGTGAACAAGGGTAGACGCTATGTAGGAATTGTTCAAAAACTAGCAGATGAAGGGAAAATCAATCATTATAGACCTCAGTATCAAACTAGACACACATTTATTACTCTTTGCTTGGATGCTGGAGTAGAAGTTAAAGATGTGGCTAGATGGGTAGGCAATACTCCAGAGATAATTTATAAACACTATGCTGGTAATAAACGAGATTTACAAGTACCTGAAATTAAGCAATCTTATTGAGAACTCGACTCTTAAAAACCTAATTCTTCCATTTATGATTCTCAATAAAATTTCCTTTACATAACTTATGACAATAGGCTGTAAATATATTACGCTCCCCAGCCGAATCCGGAGCCGAAGCTTGGATCTATAATAGTAGAAAAGCAAAAACAAGATTCTAGTGCAGCAGATAATAGTATACTTCAGGATAGTAATATAGATCCTGGTTTAATAGAAGCTAGCCTAGAAGATGTAAACATGCTTGATTCAAGTAATCAAGCTAAAGGGGGACCGAAAGCAATAATTGAAGAATCGGAGCCGGAGGAAGAAACGAGGAGGGATGTGCTCTTTGAATCTGGAAATCGTGATTCAGGGCTCCCAGAATCTGGTTTAACAGAAACAGAATACAAGAAAGTGGCTATGAGGCTTTCATCAGAGGCGGTAGAAAGCTTAAGACAGTTGCAGGCGACGACAGGAGTTCCCTACGAAATTCTGGTGGATGTGATGATCCGCAATTGGGACAAGCTTCCCCAACGCACAAGGGCGGTTTACTTGCAGCAGGCCAAACAGGTCAGAGTCGAGAGACTTCTAGCCGGTCAGGAGAAGACGATAAAGACAATGAGAACCAAGTATTTGGCTCATTAACATCCTCTCCACGCCTAGAGCGCATGACGCGATTTCCACACGACCAATTTGCCAAAGACTATCTCAAGGAGTTGTTAGCACCTCTAGGTGAGGTGGAGACAAGCCGCGATGTCGCGGGGGAAGTTCGAGAGATTGATGTTTGGTTTACACCAACACCCCAAAGTCCGGGAGATGCTCAAGGCTTGGGCCTACTAGGGCGATTGGCTGCTAGTCCGGCGATTATTGAACCTTTCCGCAATGCTGTCACCAGAAGCCAGATTCGCAGCTGTATGAGTAAACTATTTGATGTTCAAGCGGATTGGGAACGTCAGGCCAAACGAGAGAAAACGAGCATCCAAGAGGCGGATTTGGCAATGTTATGGATTCTTTCTCCCACAGCCTCAGAACCATTGCTGAAGGGATTTAAAGCTACCCTTGATGAAGATAA
>JAFAVL010000457.1 GCA_019242465.1 Chroococcidiopsidaceae cyanobacterium CP_BM_RX_35
GTTTGCACGAGGGCTCGAAGGTCAGCGCACTCCAGTGCAAGTCAGGTACTTGCTGTTAGAAATCCAGCAGATTGCCAAGCGAACATTTCCTAAGTCAATCGAAATCTACACAGATATATCGCCAACTCTTTGGACTGTCTATGCAGATGCGACTCAACTGCATCAGGTGCTGATGAACTTAGTAGTTAATGCTCGCGATGCGATGCCTGATGGTGGGACTTTGAGCATTCGTGCGGCAAACTTGTTGATTGATGAAAACTACGCCCGGATGAATCTTGATGCCTCTGTGGGTCCCTACAGTGTCATTACTGTCTCGGATATGGGCACGGGAATGTCGCCGGAAATTTTGGAAAGAATCTTTGAACCATTTTTCACCACGAAAGAGGTGGGTAAAGGCACGGGGCTTGGTCTTTCCACAGTAATCGGCATTATTAAAAGCCATGGCGGTTTTGTCAAAGTCGATAGTAAGGTTGGACAAGGCAGCCAATTTCAGGTGTACTTACCAGCAGTGACAGGCAGCCAAACGCAGCTCTCAGAAGACGTGGAACTACTTTCCGGCCAGGGAGAATGGATTCTGGTCGTAGATGACGAAGCTCCAATTCGAGAGATTACTAAAATCACCTTAGAAGCATTTAATTACAAAGTTTTAATTGCTAATGATGGGATTCAGGCGCTGGCACTGTATGCTCAGCACAAGCATGAAATCAAGACCGTGTTACTAGATATGATGATGCCAGAAATGGACGGTTTAACCACCATTCGGGCATTGCAAAAAATCAACTCACGAATCAAGATTATTGCTGTCAGCGGACTACCTTCAAGTGACAAGATAGCTACAGCTATGAGCAGTGGTGTGAAAACATTTTTGCCCAAGCCTTACACGACAAAGGAACTACTGAAAACAATTAACGGCATTCTAAAACATCACAAATAGACGGCTCGGCACTGGTCTACTAAGCGGATATTTTGTATCCCATTTGAGATTCCACTCACCGAAAATGAATTAATCGAGGTTCCCAGCTCTCGACTTTATCCATTTCAAACTGGAGCCGTTTTCGGTGGCGTCTGGATCTCAGATAGACTCTCAAACTTTTTCGGATGTCCGGCGTTCAAGCGATATCAAGAAAAGTCTAGAGAAAATTTGACATGCTAGAAGCCTTACCGATTGTAGGTTTCAAAAGATGGATAAAGTCGAGCCCAGTAGGTATTGCTTTAGTGAGCAAGTTGTAGCTCTAATCCTTGTTAAGACTTTGCGCAGAAAAATTTGGAATGGACAGCGACTATGTCTTGCAACTCGTTGAGCGCTACCAGAAGGTAGCGAGCCAGCAGGAACGAAATGACCTTCTCTACCAAATAGCATTCAGCTCGCAAATCTTCACTACTAGAGAGATGGGGCAAATTGCTGAGCGAGGTGGGAAACTTTCAGAACAGCAGAGGCAACTGCTGCTTGGTTTCTTAGAGGTTTACTTTAACCTGGATTGGGGTGGAATTTAGGGAGGAGAGTCGCAGGCTGTGCCCTATTGGGAATATAGCTGCTACCAAGCGCCGGCGCTGCTCCAAGGCTACCAGCCCGACTCTAAGAGGGGTATGACAACGATCCTGGTAAAAATGACCCATAGTAGTAGGAAATACGTGCTTGACACAAGGTTCTCATTTTGAGAAGATAACAATATGTCAAGTCCGCTCTATGCATATTATTAGCCGGAAAAGCCTGCTTGAATTTTCTCAGAAACATGCTGATGCCTTCACTCCTCTTGACGACTGGTACCGAACAGCTAAAGCAGCTAAGTGGAAGAACTTGCTCGAAGTTCGAGAATCTTATCCTCATGCCGATCCAGTTAGCAAGTATACAGTTTTTAATATCAAAGGTAATGACTATCGATTAATTGTCGAAATCAACTATCGAAAACAGACAATTTATATAAGGTATGTATTGACTCACCCGGAATACGACAGGGGGGATTGGAAAAGATGACAGTTGCATTAGATCAGGAATCCTATGGAAAATTACTGGTCGAAACCTTACCACAGGTGATTGAAACCGAGGAGGAGAATGAGCGCTTGTTGGCTATAGTGCAAAAACTCATGGCTAAAGGTGACAATCTCTCTCCCGAAGAAGATAAGCTTTTTGATTTGCTAGTCACCCTCATTGAAAAGTTTGAGGATGAACACTATCAGCTAAATGCCTCAACTCCTCACTCTCTTCTCCAGCACTTAATGGAAGCCCGCGATCTCAAACAGTCAGATCTAGTAGGCATCCTTGGCTCTAAGGGTGTGATATCAGAAGTCATTAATGGGAAAAGGGGAATCAGCAAAGCTCAGGCTAAGGCATTGGGAGAGTTCTTTCAAGTATCCCCGGCTTTATTTTTATAACTAGTAAATCTAGGTTGAAGGCGTGCGTTCTCACTTCAATTTGTGGGAACTATAAGGGCAGCAGTCGCTGAATCTAAAAAGGTGCATGACTACGATCCGACGCAACTAAATGACCTGGAAATGCTACAACTCATTGCTTTGGGTCTAATTCCCTATCTAGAGCGGGTCTTAGCTCCCCACTCGCAGGGGAAATTAGTTGAATGGAAGCATTAGAGTTTCTGTAGCAGCAACATTAATGCCTTCTTTACTAACTACAAGCGAAACGTGCTTTTCAGTATTTTAGAATCCATTCCAATACGCCGGAGAACCTCTATTGCCCGTGCTTGTCGGACAGCTTTAGAGGCATCATGTAGATAAAGGATGAGGTTGGTGTTAGCAAGTATAGCGACATGATTAGAGGAAACACACTTGCGGTTAGTTTGGGTTAGAAAATCTTCCTCAAGAACTTCTTCAAGAGTAAATGGCGGTTCTGATAATCCAGATGTGCTAAATCTTTGGTTTTCAGCGCTTGAACTGTTTGTTTTGTCCACTCGTAAAAATCTTTGTAAAGAGATATACTCATACGTAGTCTCATTAAGTTAAGGTATTGTGCACTCTAGCCCACCAGATAATATTTGCCCCTCTCACTCTTAGAAATTAGTTAAATGAAAATCATGGAAAAAACTCCTTGAGTAATACTTCAATTTCTGGAAAAGCCAGCAGGTGGATGCTGCTTAGATCGCTCAAAATATCCTTTTGAGTGTAATCTCCAGACATCGGCTTTCTAAAGATGTAAACTTGCCGCTCATTTAAATCTACCACCCAATAGTCTTGGATTAGGGCACGAGCGTAGACTTTAGCTTTAATCGTGAGGTCGTATTGCAAAGTGGCATCCGAAATTTCAATAATTAGGTAAACGTCTTCAGGCACAGGATGGCGCTCTGCATAACGCTGAGGCGGAGAAATCACCACGGAAATGACCGGCTCTGGCTCTGAACGTATATTCAGATGAATAGGATCTTGAGTTCGGACCAGCGCTACACCCTTTAGTAACTCTTCAAGATAAGCTGAGGCAAGCTTACCAACTAAGACATGTGGAGGATTCTTCGCCGCCATTGAGATTACTTCGCCCTCAATCAATTCAACTCTTTCATCCGGGGCAAGAATTCCAGCTTTCACCATGAGGTAATACTCATCGACAGTCCAAAGTCTGGTTGTCGGTAGCTTCTCCGACGTGAGGGTCATGGTATGCCTCCAGCGATATCCTTCTCTTCCTCTAAGCTACCACCCTACTCGTTAGAGTCGTGCTCGCTAGTCGTCGAGAACTCAGTTGGAGGGCGCTGGTTACTCCAAGCCCACCATACGCAACCACAGTGACACCTGTAAAACTCCTGCCATTTGCGGTGACGATCCTCAGTCATCACAGGCGATCGCCGATTGAGCCAGACTTGCTCGGCTTCCCGACTGCTAGAACGGCAGTTGGGACAGTAAAACTCATAAGCGTGAATTGCCTTATTAGTCCATTCAGGTGGGGTGGGATCGAAAGCGTCCATGCAAAGAAATTCCTAGTTCCAATCGCCTATTATCATCTCTTATATAAAGTAGTAGGGTGTTTCCATGAACTATTCTTCCTACTCCCCAGCAATGGAGCCAACTACTGAAATTCGTCGCTTGCTAGATTTAATGCCAGCTTCTGGTCGGATGATGACCAAAATCGTTAACAAGCCGGAGCAGGCAAAAGTGATTGACAGCCCCTTTCCACTGCCCTGGAACCGAGAGCGTCCCATATATATCAATTTTGATTTGTGGCGTCGTCTGCCCAAACAGCAACGCGACTTACTGCTTTTGAGCAAGGTTAGCTGGCTCATCGGAGTTAAATGGTTTAAACCAGATATCTATCAAGGTGTGGCGGTGGCAGGATCTTTAGGGGCTGTAGTGGAACTAGTACAGCACGATGCAGTAGGCGTACTAGTTGCTGGGGGACTGAGTGTGATCGCTCTTTCTCGCATCTGGCGTACTAACCACAGTTCCCAGTCAGAACTAACTGCTGATGAAGCAGCTATCCAGGTGGCGCAACGGCGCGGCTACAATGAAACCGAGGCGGCTGGACACCTACTTGCGGCTATTGAGTCGGTGTTTCGGCTGGAAGGGCGTTCTGGCATGAATTTTACTGAGTTAATTCGTAGCCAAAACCTGCGGGCGATCGCTGGACGGTCGCCAGTAGGTGTCCCCCAAAGTATTAAAGATGAAGTCTGAGAAATCTCTGCCTACCACCTGATATTTTGTCAACGTTTTCCTGGAGGAAACCTCCAGGAAAACGTTGACTGCGTCAAACTAGATACAGGAAAGTCCTAGATTCTTGTTGTGTCCTGTGACGACTAAAATTGAGATAATTCTTGATCGGGCTTTATCAGGGTGCGATTTATCCCCCGCCGAGGGAATAGTGCTTTTACAGCAGACCGATCCGACCCTGATTGCGGCTATTCGCGCTACGGCTGACCAACTGCGCTGCGAACAAGCAGGCGACACAGTGACATATGTCATCAATCGCAACATCAACTTTACCAATATCTGTGAACAGCACTGTAGTTTCTGTGCCTTCCGCCGCGATTCTGGTGAGGCAGGAGCCTATTGGTTAGACTGGGCGCAGATCTTAGAAAAGGCGACAGATGCCGTGCGGCGGGGAGCAACGGAAATCTGTATGCAAGGAGGATTGAATCAACAGGCAAAGTTGAATGGTGGCTCCTTGCCCTATTACCTGGGGCTAATAGAAACAATTAAGCAGCCATTCCCCCATCTGCATCTACATGCTTTTTCTCCTCAAGAAGTGCAATTCATTGCTAGGGAAGATGGGCTAAGTTATGCCGAGGTAATTGCTGCTTTACGGGATGCTGGGGTAGGCTCAATGCCCGGTACAGCAGCTGAGGTGTTAGATGATGAGGTACGACGGATCTTATGCCCAGAGAAGATCGATACAGCAACGTGGCTGGAGATTGTAAGTACGGCTCACAAGCTGGGTTTACCAACGACGAGTACGATGCTGTCGGGACACATTGAAACAAAAGAGCAGCAAATACGTCATCTCACTCAGTTGCGATCGCTACAGCAAACCGCTATGAACCAGGGCTACCCAGCTTTGATCACAGAATTTATCCTACTCCCCTTTATTGGTCAAGAAGCGCCCAAACCCCT
>JAFAVL010000743.1 GCA_019242465.1 Chroococcidiopsidaceae cyanobacterium CP_BM_RX_35
TCAGGACCTTCTTCAATCAGCGACAACCGAGCTAATCGCTCAAAATCGCCGGGATAGCGGCTATAGACATCGCTGAGAAAGCGGTAGTTAATTTCATAAATGATTTCCAGGTGTCTGGGCAAAAGGCGACCAAACAGACTAACTGGCCAACGCTCTAAAGCCTCTGGTAACAGGGTGTGGTTGGTGTAAGCAAAAGTGTTCTGGGTGACGTGCCACGCTTGCTCCCAAACCATCTGGTGATCATCAACCAAAAGCCGCATCAACTCTGCAATCCCAATTGATGGATGAGTATCATTTAGTTGGATTGCTGCCTTCTCAGGTAAGTTATCTAAACTGCTATGAGTGCGCAAGTGAAGGCGGATGATATCTTGCAGCGCACAGGAAACGAAGAAGTATTGCTGTTCTAAGCGCAGTTCCTTCCCTTGCACTGTATCGTCATTGGGATAAAGAACCTTCGAGATATTCTCCGAGACCATCTTTTTAGCTACTGCACCAAAGTAGTCTCCAGCATTGAACGCTTGTAAGTCGAACTCCTCACTGGCTTCAGCTTTCCAAAGGCGCAGGGTATTGACTGTATCAGTACCATAGCCTGGAACAGGTGTATCGTAGGGGATGCCCCAGATAATTTGGTGGGGAATCCAACGCACCTGATAGTGACCTTGCTTGTCAATGAAAGTCTGGGTATAACCCCCATACTTGACCTCAACCCGATATTCTGGACGAGGAACTTCCCAAGGGTTGCCGAAGCTCAGCCATTTATCGGGAATTTCCACTTGCCAGCCATCCTGAATTGCCTGCATGAAGATCCCGAACTCGTAGCGAATTCCATAGCCTACTGCCGGAATTTCCAAAGTTGCTAAGGAATCTAGAAAGCAAGCTGCCAGCCTTCCCAAACCACCATTCCCCAAGCCCGGTTCCTCTTCCCGCTCCAGGAGTTCATCTAAGTCGAGTCCGCACTCTTGCAGCACCTGACGGACTCGTTCGTAAAGACCAAGGTTAATTAAACTATTACCCAGATGGCGACCCATGAGGAACTCAGCAGACAGGTAATAAACCGTCTTGACATCCCTTTGAGCGTAAGTTTTTGCTGTTTCAATCCGGCGCTGTAACAGACGATCCCGGACGCTATGAGCCAGAGCCATGTAGTAGTCGTAAGGTGTAGCAAAATGCTCATCTTTCCCCTGGATGTAGTAGAGGTTATCCGCAAAGGCCCGTTTGAGAGTCTCTGCACTCATACCAGTGCGGTCGTCCTCTACCTGAATTTTGACCGACTCATCGGGACGGATGTTGACTTGTGCGAGTCCAACATTATCCTGTTGGAAAGATGTTCTATTCATAGTTGTACAGTTGTTTCCCAGTTGGCGAGCTTTAGTTAAAGGTAGCGAACGCTTGAACTATACTGTATTTCATTTCTACCCGTTAGCTGATGGAATTTTTGGATGATGCAGTGATAATTTGCCATTATCTCCTTGCCGGAAGGCAATGGTACACCGATGTGTAACGGTGTTGCAGTTTTCAAAGGAGGTTGCCTTCGCCTTAAAGCAGGTGACGGCTTTGAAGCTGCACATGACCCCTTCCGTGGTCAAATGGTTACTGCTCTATTGAGCTACAAAACTTTTAGTCGTTCAGTATACTGCGAAACCAAAAATTGCCTATTAATATCTGTTGCCTACTCCTTAAGGTATACTATCACCAGTAAGCAACCTGTAGATAACGTTTTTATGCCAGCTCGGCTATAAATCAACTTCCCTTAAAGCCAGTATTAGCAATGCTTCCTCAATCCCAAATTGGTGTAGCTATTAGTTCGACATTCTCTCTTTACTGGGTCAGAATAATGAAAAAGCTTTTGCTAACCACAAAAAACTGCTGGTTGTATGACACCAGCAGTTTCTATTCTTGAGAGAGAAAAGACGAGATTAGCTCCCGGAGCAACGGTCAAACCATTCCTGATAAGTTTTCTGGCGTTCTACATCCTCAACAACGATTTCCACTCGTACCTGATGGCAGCCATGGCGACGCTCCATGGCGATCGCATTTAAAACTAAACTCGCAATTTTAGGCGAATGAAAATTACCTCTTACGGTTAGATCGTGAGTCTGATTAGCTGTTCCACCTAACTCAATCCCGGAGATTTCCCCTTGTCCTAGATCAATTTCCGCCAGTTGCTTGTGTTCTGGGCTAACTTGTTCAACGATTAGTTTTTCATACCGAACTGGAACCTCGATCATCCGGGTTTCCACTTCTTTGCGGACAATTACCTCACCCGATTTACGCTTACTGCGGTCAATAACCAATCGTTCTTCTAGTAAGCGAATGCTCTCCTCTTCTACCACCTCTAATGGAGAGTTAGCTGCTTCCGGAATGTGCGTTACCAGATCACTTGGACGATTTGGGGTTTCCATTTCTGGTGTTTTTCTGTAGTTAAGTATTCAGACTTCAAAGCTTTGAAGAGCGAAAAATACAGGCAGAGCTTTAAATGCGCTCCACCTGCACGATCTTCTAGAAGCAATCTCTAGATTACCTCTGTTGCCTGTTCTACTTGCTCAAACGCTGTCAGGCAAATTCTTCAACTTAAATCCGATCTTTAGGAATCCGGTTTTGGCGCGGTTGTTCAGAGTCTTCAATAATCGGCGTACCGTCCTTGTTAATATCCAACTCTTCTCTGCGAATCGTTTCTTGAGCGTTGACGGTGTCTTGCTCTACGACTTTATTAACTCGGACTTCTTCCCGCAATACAGCTTCCTTGTGAATGTCAGGAGTTTCCTCGTACAGCTCTACTCTTGCCACTTCCCCTTCCCGGAAGTCTACAGTTCCAGGGGTAACAGCTTTTCCTGCGTCTGCTGGAGTCACTCGCTCAATCACAACTCGCTCTTTCTCAATTGGCACTGAAACTCTTGCAGTTTCAGTTTCTACGTGCTTACCAATCGTAACTTCCCCAGTTTTGACACGTTTCTTGTTAGCAATCAGGCGCTCTTCGTACAGTTTGAGGGTTTGATGATCTTGGTCATTTAAACCGTATAGAGACGGTTCCTGGTGATAGTTGTATGTGTCGCGGTTGTAAGTCGTATAGTCTGCTTGAGCGGCACCAGAACGATAGCCAACTCCCTCTGGTGCTGATGTCTCGTCAGCTATGTAGCCAGGTTCACCCACTGTCGGTTGTCCCATAGAAGCTGTATATGCAGCATCTAGTGGTGCTGACGCTTCCAAGGGGGCTCCAGTGTTTATTGGCGTCGGCATTGTTGCTGCATCCATTGGTGTACCAGGTATCCCTGTACCCATCGCTGCAGTTGAGGTGGTCCCGCTATAGGGAGCCTGAGTAGCGGGATTGCGATACACCCCTCTCACCCGCTCTTCATAATCATGATCGAGCGCCGTATTCTCGTCGAACTCAGGGAGATTATCAGCTTGCTCCCTGGTCATTCCGACAACATAAATGCGGTCAGCGTTTTGGTCTACACGAGAGCGTCCAACTGGTAGTAAAACCTTTTTACCAAAAATCCAAAAACCTAGGTCAACAATAAAGTAACGAAAGTGGCCTTCTTCATCAACAAGAACATCATGTACGCTACCGATTTTCTGATCTGTTTCTGTGTAGACGCCGCGCCCATGGAGATCTTCGCCGTTGAAGCTTTCTTTATAGTTCGGATCAAAATCTGAAAGTTTGTGAAGAGCCATTTTTTTCCTCCATTTCTCCCCTTATTCTTTTACAATCTAGAATCTTGCCAAATACAATTCATCTCTCGAACGGCATAATAATTACCGCTTAAATGTATTCAAACGATAGATTCTCCTACCTCTCGTTTAGCATATTTACGGGTCCTTAACGGCTGACTTTATACGTTCTGATTCTGACAATCTATCAGCTACCTGTAATTCGCCGCCCTTGCCTATCAACATCTAACTCTTCGCGACGAAGAGTCTCCTCGGCTTCAATCACATCCTGTTGCACTTCTTTCACAATTCTGACTTCTTCTCGTACAAAAGCTCCCTTACGGATATCAGCTGTCTCCTCGTACACTTTCATCCGTGTCACCTCGCCTTCTGAAAAGTCAGTTTGCAGCGGAGAAACCATTTTCCCAGCATCTGTTGGGGTAGTACGCTCAATGATTACCCGCTCCTTCTTAAGCGGTAGTGAAACTCGGGCTGTTTCGGTTTCGATATGTTTACTGACTACTACTTCCCCTGTTTGGTGACGCTCTTTATTAGTAATTAACCTTTCTTCATATAGCTTGAGGGTTTGGTGATCGCGACTATTCAAGTCGTATACAGATGGCTCTTGCTGGTAGTTATAAGTTTCGCTGTCATCAGTCGCTTTCTTGACCTGATTTGAAATATAACCTGAGGGAACAGCTGAACTAGTGATATCCAGTGGTGCTGATGCCTCTACAGATGCCACATTTGCAGTTGCGACCTCCACTGGTATAGCTGCCGCAGACCGATAAACCTCTCTCACTCGCTCTTCATATGTGCGATCAATTCTTGTCGTGTCATTGTATTCCGGTAATTCCTCTGCTTGCTTTTTATTCAGCAGACCTGTAGCATAAATTCGCTTTGCCTGTTCGTCAATTTGGCAATAACCAACTGGCAGCAAGACTCTTTTACCAAAAATCCAAAAGCCAGTGTCAATGACAAAATACCGGATGCGACCTGATTCATCTAACAGTGCGGTATCAATAGTGCCAATCTTATCACCTGTTCTTCCAGCACATACTTCCAATCCCTTAATATCATCACCATCAAAGATATCTTCTCGATAATTGGGATAAAATTCCTGAAGTTTGTAAAGCGTCATACTATTCTCCTTAAATTATCTATAAAGCAAAGTTAGCTGTTAGCCTTTGGCTAACAGCTAACTTTTATTAAATTAAGTTATTTGGGTTTCGCCGAGGAGCATCAACAACT
>JAFAVL010000011.1 GCA_019242465.1 Chroococcidiopsidaceae cyanobacterium CP_BM_RX_35
GTAGTGAACTGGAATTTGACGACTGGCAAGTAGATGCTGGAAAGCCATGCTAGGCAGGCTTTTGAGACGCTCCTCTTTGAGGTTTGTATTTTTTCAGCGATGGGTCAAAGTTACCAGACACTATGTCCAACTCGATTTGCGTTGCCCTCTGCTGAGCCACAGTGCGATTCACCTTAGAGTCTGGTAGCCCCAGCGCGATCGCATATCGCTTGCCCCCGTGCGTAAACCTCAGCCTTAGCCTGCCATCATCATTCTCAACTTTGACAATATTCCTACCAGTCCTACCACTTTTGCCGCTATCGCCTGGAACCTCTACCACGAGCGCCTTATCCTCTAAAATTCCTACCAAAATCCTACCACTTTTGTCCTGAAAGACCCCTAAAAATACCCAACCCAGTCAGCTTTTTGACAATAGCTAACTGGAGGATAAAATCTCGGAAGTGCTTGTGGAGAGGGTTTTAGAGGATCGGGATGACTGGATTCGAACCAGCGGCCCCTTCGTCCCGAACGAAGTGCGCTACCAAGCTGCGCTACATCCCGGTGAAACATTGATTTGTCCCAATTTCAACATACCACGCCCAATCTCTGATGACAAAGTTGCTTCCCTAGTAAGTGATTTGCCTGTTAAGATCAACCCTGAGAAACTAAGAGCGATAAAGCCAATCGTGACTGTTAAACCAGACTGGTTGCGGGTCAAAGCGCCTCAGCGAGAGCGTGTCGGCAACGTTAAAGCCATCCTACGGGATTTAGCTCTCAATACCGTTTGTGAAGAAGCCTCTTGCCCCAACATTGGCGAGTGCTTCCACGCTGGGACGGCAACTTTTCTAATTATGGGACCAGCTTGTACGCGAGCCTGTCCCTACTGTGATATCGACTTTGAGAAAAAACCTCAGCCGCTAGATCCAACAGAGCCAGCTCGATTGGCGCAGGCAGTGCAACGACTCTCACTCAATCATGTTGTCATTACCTCTGTAAATCGGGATGATTTATCTGATGGCGGTGCCTCCCAGTTTGTCCGCTGCATTGAAGCAATTCGTACTGCCTCACCCCGAACGACAATCGAAGTGCTGATTCCAGATTTGTGCGGTAACTGGAACGCCTTGGAAGTGGTTTTGCAAGCAGCACCAGAAGTTTTAAACCACAATACTGAAACAGTACCTCGACTCTATCGGCGAGTGCGTCCCCAAGGCAACTACGAACGGAGTATCGAACTGCTCAAGCGATCGCGTCTGCTTGCTCCTTGGGTTTATACCAAATCGGGACTGATGGTGGGACTGGGAGAAACCGACGCCGAAATTCGCGCTGTAATGCAAGATCTCCGAACTGTAGATTGCGATATTCTAACACTTGGACAATACCTCCAGCCCAGTCAAAAACATCTGGCAGTAGACGCCTTCTTACCGCCAGAGCAATTTGCCGCTTGGAAACAGTTTGGCGAGTCATTAGGCTTTCTGCAAGTGGTGTCCTCCCCTCTAACCCGCAGCTCGTATCATGCCGAGCAAGTTAAAGAGTTAATGCAAAACTATCCCCGTAGCCGATTTTAGGTCGGTGGTCACTTCCATTATCCAAGTCGCTCTAGGCTGTGCGCGAACGCAAGGGTCCAAATCCAAAATCTATCGCAATTCTTGGTGCTGGTGTCTGGGGTACAACACTATCATACCTAGCAGCTAGGAATGGTCACGACGTGCGTCTGTGGTCGCGTCGGTTGCCTGAGAGTTTGGAATCGGTAATAGAGGATGCTGGAGTTGTGTTGTCGGCTGTCTCAATTAAAGGTGTCAGAGGAGTCGTCAAAGCGGTACATTCCTTGCACCCCTCCCCAGAAACGATTTTTGTGACGGCGACCAAAGGCTTAGATCCAGAGACTACTTGGACACCCTCTCAGATGTGGCAAGCTGCGTTCCCACAACAGCCAATTGTTGTCCTGTCTGGTCCCAACCTATCTCAAGAAATTCAACAGCAACTACCAGCTGCAACTGTTGTTGCTAGTGACATCCTCACGGCAGCTGAGGTGGTGCAATCAGTATTTGCTTCCAGTCAGTTACGAGTTTATACCAATTCCGATCCGCTTGGAGTAGAGCTGGGTGGAACACTTAAGAACGTGATCGCGATCGCTGCTGGCGTCTGTGACGGTTTACAGCTGGGAACCAATGCCAAAGCGGCTCTAGTTACCCGAGGACTGACAGAAATGGTGCGCGTTGGTAACAGTTGGGGGGCTAAGACGGAGACCTTTTACGGTTTATCTGGGCTTGGCGACCTACTAGCAACCTGTAACAGCCCCTTGAGTCGTAATTACCAAGTTGGCTACCAGCTAGCCCAAGGCAAAACCCTACCAGAAATTCTCACTTCCCTACCAGGAACTGCTGAAGGGGTTAACACTACCCAAGTTTTGCTGCAACGAGCCAATCAGCAAGGTATTGCTGTACCAATTACAACTGAAGTTTATCGTCTACTTCAGGGTGACATTACCCCCCGACAAGCGCTCTCAGCACTCATGCTCCGAGACATTAAGCCAGAGGATGACTATTGATTCTCTGGTGTTAGCTGTTTGTGCTTACCCATATAACCTAACAAACCTGGTTCTCAGTAAGTAAATTTCGGGAATTCAGCTTAGCCGTGATGTATCACTCTAGTAAGCTTTGTCGTGATACGGATCACTTCAATATCTATAGTTTGATGCGAACCTCTGCATTTAAGTAGCCACTGATTCAAGCGCTAGCCCACTAGCTATAAGCCAGTTCAGCTACCCAAATCAAAAAATTGCACTAATATCGACACTTTCTCATAACCAGTAGCGGAACTTTTAGCCATGTTATTTCATCTTGAATGAAGGGAACAATAGCAACAAGAAGCCGCCGAGTGAACTCTATTGTTACCTGGAGCAATTAAAACATTATGCCAGCAACATCTTTTTACGCCGATGCCCCTTACGAAGACCAACAAATAACCGAACGATTTCAGCCAGAGCTCATACTAGGCGAGGCTGAGATATTGGTAGATGAATTGCTTGAACTGGAAATAGATTCCCCCAGCGATACAAGCTTAAAGCAAAGTCCTAATCGTCGCACTACTGATTTAGTACGTTTATATCTACAGGAAATTGGTCGGGTTCATTTATTAGGGCGAGATGAAGAGGTTTCAGAAGCCCAGAAAGTCCAGCGCTACCTGCGCATCCGCTCGCTGCTGTCTAGTAAGGCTCACGTCTCGGATGAGGTTATTCAGCTATATATCCAGTTAATTGAAGTCCAAGATCGTCTAGTTTCGGCATTGGGTCATCGACCTTCTCTAGAACGGTGGGCTGCCACTGCAGGGATTGCCGTGACGGAACTTAAGCCCATTTTAGTTAGGGGAAAACGCCGCTGGGCTGAAATTGCTGATTTAACGGTGGAGGAACTCGATCAAATTCAGTCCGAAGGCATCCGTGCCAAGGAACACATGATCAAAGCCAACCTCCGCTTAGTGGTGTCGGTAGCGAAAAAATATCAAAATCGCGGCTTAGAACTATTGGATTTGGTACAGGAAGGCACCCTGGGCTTGGAGCGGGCAGTGGAGAAGTTTGACCCAACAAAGGGTTACCGCTTCAGCACTTACGCCTACTGGTGGATTCGCCAAGGAATTACACGGGCGATCGCCACTCAAAGTCGCACGATTCGCTTACCAGTTCACATTACAGAAAAGCTGAACAAAATCAAAAAAGCCCAGCGCAAAATCGCGCAAGAAAAAGGCCGAACCCCGACGATTGATGACATCGCAGTAGAGTTAGAAATGACACCACCTCAAGTGCGAGAAGTGTTGTTAAAAGTGCCTCGCGCTGTCTCTCTAGAGACCAAGGTGGGCAAGGAAAAAGATACGGAGCTAGGGGATTTAATCGAGACAGATGGTATCTCTCCAGAAGACATGTTGATGCGAGAAGCTTTGCACCGCGACTTGCAGCACCTACTGGCAGATTTAACTGATCGAGAGCGGGATGTGATTTTGATGCGGTTTGGGTTGGGAGATGGTCACCCTTACTCCTTAGCAGAAATTGGACGGGCACTAGATTTATCGCGGGAACGGGTGCGGCAAATTGAATCAAAAGCTCTCCAGAAGCTGCGCCAACCTAAGCGCCGCAATCGAGTCCGGGATTACTTGGAATCATTAGGTTGAGGTTGAGAAGAGATCTAGGGGCTCTCTTTCTCAATAACTCTTACTTGTTGCAAATTAGAGAACAGTTTTGTATGCTGATCAATAAGAAAGCTTTATCGAGAGGCTTTTATGACTGCTTACACAGCTGTCTCACTCAAGGCGGAACTCAACGATCGAGGCTGGCGTCTAACTCCCCAACGTAAAACTATATTACAAGTTTTTCAAGAACTGCCCAAAGGTGAACATCTTAGTGCAGAAGATCTTTATCATCAGCTACAGACGGAGGATAAAGGAAAAGGGATCAGCCTATCTACTATCTATCGAACTCTAAAGCTGATGGCTCGTATGGGAATCCTGCGGGAACTAGAGCTGGGAGAAGGACATAAACATTACGAAATCAATCAACCTTACCCACATCACCATCATCATCTCATCTGTATTCAGTGCAACAAGACGATTGAATTTAAAAGTGATTCGATTTTAAAGATTGGCACGAAAACTGCCCAAAAAGAAGGTTATCATCTGCTAGACTGCCAGTTGACAATTCATGCAATTTGTCCTACCTGTCAGCGGTCACTGATGCCTCTATAAGAGGCAGGGGAGCAGGGGGCAGGGGGGCAGGGGGAATGCCAAGAGCCCCCTTGCTGTGGAACGGAGTGCGAGAAGAGTGGTATCAAGCCCCATCCACACGATCGGTTGGGTACCCAGAATTAAGTGTGGGTTCAAGCCTCACCTGTATTATTCCCCCCTGCCTCTTCTCCCTGCCCCCCTGCACCCTGCCCCCCTGCCTCTTCTCCCTGCCCCCCTGCTCCCTGCACCCTGCCCCCCTGCCTCTTCTTTGACTAGAATGTGAGGTGAATGAATTGCCAAAGCTGCAAGCGTCCTCACAGTCACAAGTCATGCAAACTGCCAATCGAGCATCAACTACTAAAGCCTGGGCTAAAGCGATCACGCAACCGGCTGCGGAATTTCCGCTAACACCTCTACCTATTCTCTCTGGTCAAGTGCCAGCAGGTTTGCGTGGTTCACTTTACCGCAATGGTCCCGGACGCTTAGAACGCGGTGGTGCCCGTGTGGGACATTGGTTCGATGGTGATGGTGCAATTCTCGCAGTTCACTTTGCTGATAGAGTGACTAGTCTTTATCGATACGTGCAGACCACAGGATACCAAGAGGAAGAATCTGCTGGTCAGTTTCTCTACGGTAACTATGGCATGACAGCACCAGGACCTATCTGGAATCAATGGCTGAAGCCACTCAAGCATACAGCTAATACATCAGTCTTAGCACTGCCAGACAAATTGCTAGCTTTGTGGGAAGGAGATCACCCATATGCTCTAGACCTCAAAACGTTGCAGACTTGGGGACGGGACAATTTAGGAGGACTGAATGAGGGGGTACCATATTCAGCTCATCCCAAATGCGATCCGCATACAGGAGAGATTTTTAACTTTGGCATCAGTCTGGGATTAAATGCGACACTGAATGTTTACAGAAGCGATCGCACTGGCAAAATCTTGCAAAAAGCAGCAATCCAGTTAGAAGGCGTTCCTCTAGTACATGATTTTGTTCTAGCGGGACAGTATCTCGTGTTTTTCATTCCCCCAGTGCGGGTGAATGCATTACCCCTGCTAATAGGCTGGAGCACCTATAGTGATGCCATAGAGTGGCAACCAAGCAGAGGAACTCAGCTTCTTGTAGTCGATCGCGAAACGCTACGTGTGGTCAGTCGTGGGGAGACAGAACCTTGGTATCAGTGGCACTTCGCTAATGGTTATATGGATGCCAGTGGCACAGTTGTTGTGGATGTTATCCGGTATGCAGACTTTCAGACAAATCAGTATCTCAAGGAAGTGGCAACTGGTCAAACCCATACCTCTGCTAAGAGTACGTTATGGCGAGTGCATCTCAATCCCACAAGTGGCAAGGTAACGGCAATTACCGAAATACTAGACAAGCATTGTGAATTTCCAGTCGTGCCGCAGCAATCGGTGGGTCAAGCCTCACCCCATACCTACTTGTCTATCCAACGACAAGTCGTGGACTCTAGCCAAGAACTCTTTGGGGTGATCGCCCGGTTTGACCATCAAACCAACACTCTGACCATAGCCGACATGGAGGAAAATTGCTATCCTACAGAACCTATCTATGTTCCCGATCCCACAAGTGCAAACCGGGGTTGGATAGTCACAGTTGTGTACGATGGTAACGCTGATGCTAGCGAGGTTTGGGTGTTTGAGAGCGATCGCTTAGACGAGGAGCCCCTGTGTCGATTGGGACTGCCCAGCGTCATCCCCCCTAGCTTCCACGGCACCTGGAAACCCGCGTAAATTTTGGCAGGAGAGTCAAACTTATGGCTTATTTTTGGTACAAGGCATTCCACCTGATCGGCATTGTCGTTTGGTTTGCTGGGCTGTTCTATCTAGGGCGTCTGTTTGTTTATCACGTCGAAGCCAACGAACAGCCGGAACCAACCAGCACAATTCTGAAGAATCAGTACCAAATTATGGAAAAACGCCTCTACAACATCATCACCACTCCAGGAATGGTGGTGACGGTAGCGATGGCAATTGGTTTACTAACAACTGAGCCGGAAGTGCTGAAACAGGGTTGGTTACACATTAAACTGCTGTTTGTTGCTATTTTAGTTGGCTATCACGTTTACTGCGGTTATCTGATGAGGCAATTAGCTGCCGGGAAATGTGCTTGGGGCAGCCAGCAGTTGCGGGCTTTGAACGAAGCTCCTACCGTTCTGTTGCTGGCAATTGTCTTACTAGCTGTGTTCAAGAACGACCTACCCGCAGACACCACGACTTGGGGCATTTTAGGATTGATAATTGCGATGGCTGTTACCATTCAACTCTATGCCAAGAAGCGCAAACGGGATCGAGAGAAAATCTTGGCGGAGGTGCCTCAAGAATGACAACTACCCCTCGCCGCTATCACATCACCACCTTTGGTTGCCAGATGAATAAAGCCGATTCCGAGCGGATGGCGGGCATTCTGGAAGCTATGGGTTTCGAGTGGTCAGAAGACCCAAATCATGCAGATGTAATCCTCTACAATACCTGCTCGATTCGGGATAACGCTGAGCAAAAAGTTTATTCCTACCTAGGTAGACAGGCAAAGCGCAAGCAAGAACAGCCTAGCCTCACATTAGCAGTTGCTGGTTGCGTTGCTCAGCAGGAAGGAGAATCCCTCCTGCGGCGAGTGCCAGAATTGGATTTGGTGATGGGACCACAACACGCTAATCGCCTCCGGGATTTGCTAGAACAAGTGTTTGATGGCAATCAGGTTGTAGCGACAGAACCGATTCAGATTGTCGAAGACATCACTAAACCTCGACGCGATAGCACCGTAACGGCTTGGGTAAATGTGATCTACGGTTGCAACGAGCGTTGCACTTATTGTGTTGTTCCTAACGTGCGGGGTGTTGAACAATCCCGGACACCAGAGGCAATTCGCGCTGAGATGGAACAACTAGGGCAATTGGGCTACAAGGAAATCACCTTACTAGGGCAGAACATTGACGCCTATGGGCGAGACTTGCCAGGAGTGACTACAGAGGGTCGCCATCAACACACCCTCACCGATCTGCTGTACTACGTTCATGATGTGCCTGGAATTGCGCGAATTCGGTTCGCGACGAGCCACCCCCGCTATTTTACTGAGCGATTAATCCGAGCTTGTGCTGAGTTACCCAAGGTTTGCGAACATTTCCACATTCCTTTTCAGTCAGGAGATAATGAGGTCCTAAAACTTATGGCGCGGGGCTACACCCATGAGAAGTATCGCCGCATCATTGACACGATTCGCCATTACATGCCGGATGCATCAATTAGTGCGGATGCCATTGTCGGCTTTCCTGGGGAAACGGAAGCACAATTTGAGCAGACACTGGCACTAGTAGAGGATATCGGCTTTGATCAGCTCAATACAGCTGCCTATTCGCCTCGTCCAGGCACACCAGCAGCCCTATGGGAAAATCAGCTGAGCGAACAAGTTAAGAGCGATCGCTTGCAGCGCTTGAATCACCTAGTTGCCCTCAAGGCAGCTCAAGCATCGCAACGCTATCTTGGTCGTATGGAAGAAGTGTTGGTAGAAGACCAAAACCCTAAAGATCCGACACAGGTGATGGGGCGGACGCGCGGCAATCGTCTTACCTTTTTCATCGGTGACATTGTTAAACTCAAAGGTCAGTTGGTGCCAGTCAAAGTTACGGAGGTTCGGGCTTTTAGTTTAACTGCTAAGCCAACCTAGCTATTAGATCCACGCAGTTGCTGCGCTAGACGATGTGGGTCTACCCTAAGGTTTTCTAGAACTAGGATTTTGTACATATTGAATCTACGAAATCGGCAACCAAGGACTAATGCTTTCACCCCAGCAGAGACGACATGAACACTAGAAGGTCCTCCAAGAAATCCCCATCCAAGTCTGCCAATGAAGTGCCCAATGAGGAGCCCCAGGACAAGCAGAATAACTTATTTGCGATTGTGGGGATTGGAGCATCTGCAGGTGGAGTAGAAGCCTTCACTCAATTACTAAGCCATTTGCCAACAGACACTGGCATGGCATTTGTGTTGATTCAGCATTTAGCCCCAGAGCGAGAAAGCCAGTTAAGCACGATTCTGGCACGGGCAACCCAGATGCCAGTCAGCGAGGCGCAAGAGGGCATAGTTGTAGCACCAAACCAAGTCTATGTGATTCCGCCCAACATGAGAATGACCATAGCTCAAGGGGTGCTTCACCTGACGCTGCGCGAGAGGGGGAGGGGGCAATTTATGAGTGTGGATGCCTTCTTTGTGTCGCTAGCAGCAGAGCGGGGGAGCAAAGCCATTGGAGTCGTGCTGTCAGGGGGCGATTCTGATGGCGCACGCGGACTAGAAGAAATCAAGGCAGCTGGCGGCATTACCTTTGCGCAATCTCAGGCCACAGCCAGAATCAACAGTATGCCCAACACAGCAGTGGCGACAGGTCAAGTAGACTTCATTCTGTCCCCCCAAGAGATCGCCGAGGAGTTAGCAAAGATCAGCCATCATCCCTACGTCACTCGCCCTAGCTCCACAGCATTAGTGGCAGAACAGACTAACGAGGAGGTCCTCCAGACAATCTTCAGTTTACTGCGGGCAGCGACGGGAGTTGACTTTACCCACTATAAGCAGACGACCCTGAAGCGGCGGCTGCTGCGACGGATGGCGTTGTACAAGTTGGAACGGCTGGAGCAGTACAGCCGATATCTGCAGGATGACCCAACAGAAGTGGGCGCTTTGTATCAAGATCTGCTGATTAACGTCACCAGTTTCTTTCGAGACTCCGAAGCCTTTGAGGCTTTAAAGAGCCAGGTCTTTCCCACAATTGCCAAAGATAAATCGCCAGGGTCGCCAATTCGGGTTTGGGTAGCGGCTTGTTCAACTGGAGAGGAAGCTTACTCAATCGCCATCTGCTGGCTGGAGTACCTAGCAGAGCAGGTGGTCAAGCCACCCATTCAGATCTATGCGACAGACGTGAGCGAGGTAGTGATTGAAAAAGCCCGCAGCGGCATCTACTCGCCTAGCCAGGTAGCAGATGTCTCACCAGAACGCTTACAGCGATTCTTTGTCCAGGTGGCAGGCGGCTACCAGATCTGTAAAGCCGTGCGCGAACAGTGTGTCTTTGCCAGACAAAATTTAATTAGCGACCCACCCTTTTCGAGACTGGACTTGATTAGTTGTCGGAATGTGCTGATTTACTTAAATACCCCGGTACAGAAAAAGCTGTTGCCGAGCTTTCACTATGGTCTCAAACCAATCGGCTTTCTGATGCTAGGCAACTCAGAAACCGTAGGCGACGGCTTAGACTTGTTTGCCGTAGTGGACAAAAAGCACAAAATTTACTCCCGCAAACTGGCATCAAGTCGGTTGAGTATGGAGCTGAGCATCCACAACGCTCCTCTGGAAGTGGGGAAGCGACAGCCACAAGTGAGGGAGGAGGCCCAGGGCGACATGGAGCTGCAACAAGCGGCGGACAAAATTGTCTTAAATCAATACGCCCCAGCTGGCGTGATTATCAACAGCGATTTCGAGATTCTGCAATTTCGGGGACAGACCAGTCCCTATCTGCAACCCGCCCCTGGTAAGGCAAGTCTTAACCTGCTCAAAATGGCAAAAGCAGAGTTGCGGCTAGAGCTACGCACCGCTATTCACCAGGTCAAAAAGCAGGAGATGCCGCTCTCCAAGCCAGGCTTACAGGTGCAAGAAGGCGAGCAAGTGAGACAGGTCAAGATTGAGGTAGTGCAGTTCCAAGTGCCCAATACCGCAGAAAGCTACTTTTTAGTTCTGTTTGAGGATAGCGCCGTGTCAGTGCCAACTCTGACAGAAACAACCACTGCTAGAAGCAGCCAACTGGTACTAGACCAGAGCGCCAGTGACGAGCAGGAAATGACGCGGCTGAGACAGGAATTGGCAACAACAAAAGAGCATTTGCAAGCGATTATTGAGGAGCAGCAAGCCACCAATCAAGACCTTAGAGCTGCCAACGAGGAGATCTTATCGAGCAATGAGGAGTTGCAAAGCACGAATGAGGAACTAGAAACCGCCAAAGAAGAGATTCAAGCAACCAATGAAGAACTAAACACGGTCAACGAAGAACTGCACCGACGGAATCTCGAAGCCGCCCAGATCAACAACGATTTGCAGAATTTACTCAGCAGTACCAACATTCCCATTCTGATGCTGGGGACCGATCTTCGGATCCGCCGCTTCACCCCGCTAGCACAAAGCATCCTCAACCTCATTCCCGCCGATGTGGGGCGACCGTTGGGGGATATCAACCACAACCTGAACCTGCCGGACTTAGAGCAACGGAGCTTGGAGGTGATTAACACTCTCAGCGTGCAAGAGCAGGAAGTTCAGGACCGGGAGGGGCGTTGGTATGACCTGCGCATTAGACCCTACCGCACCACCGACAATAAGATCGATGGTGCAGTGGTGGTGATGGTAGATATTAACGCGCTCAAACGCAGCGCCCAACAGTTGCAAGCATCCCGTGACTATGCCGAAGCCATCATCGAGACAATGCGGGAGCCTCTCCTGGTGCTGGATAGCAACTTCTGCGTGCTGACAGCAAATCGGTCTTTCTATCAGGCTTTTCAGGTGACTCCCGCCGAAACCCAGCACCAGCGTATCTTTGAGTTAGGAAATGGTCAGTGGAACATTCCCCATCTGCGCTCGCTGCTCGAAGAAGTGCTGCCGCAAAATCACCAGCTTGATGATTTTGAGCTTGAGCATGTGTTTGAGCGGATTGGACGGAAAACCATGCTGCTGAGTGCCCGGAAAATCTTACACGCCGACAATGATGAGATGATCCTCCTGGCGATCTCGGACATCACTCAGCGGAAGCTGTTTGAGTCACAACGTACCCAGATGTTGGCTCAAGAGCAGACGGCACGTGCAGCAGCGGAGTCAGCCAACCGTGCCAAGGATGAGTTCTTATCAATCATCTCTCACGAACTGCGGTCTCCTTTAAACTCTGTGCTGGGATGGACTCAATTGCTGCGGCACCGCAGCTTTGACGCCGGTCAGACAGCTCATGCCCTAGAGATGGTTGAGCGCGGTGCCAAGTTGCAAGCGAAGCTGGTTGAAGAGCTGCTGGATATCTCCCGCATTAGCGCCGGCAATCTGCAACTTAACATCAGCTCGATAGCACTGGCGCCTGTGATTGAGGCGGCGATTGCCTTTACCCGTCCATTAGCTGAAGTTAAAGACTTGCAAATGGCAGCTGTGCTGGCACCTCAGCCTCTCAGAGTCGCAGGAGATCCAGACCGCTTACAGCAAGTGATTGGCAACTTGCTCTCTAACGCCATTAAGTTCACGCCCGCTGGGGGATGCATCACAGTCAAACTGGAGCGTGTGGGTGCCATGGCCCAGATGCAGGTGATGGACACAGGCCAGGGCATCAGCGCCGCATTTCTCCCTCATGTCTTCGAGCGGTTCACTCAGGCGGATGGTGGCAGTACTCGGGTGCGGGGTGGACTGGGCTTAGGCTTAGCCATTGTGCGTCATCTGGTAGAGTTACAAGGTGGCACGGTCTCTGCAGCCAGTCCAGGTGAGGGGCAGGGGGCGACGTTCTTGGTCCAGTTGCCGCTGCTTAAAGAGAGTCGGGAAGTCGGGATGGGGGAGAGAGCAGAAATTTTACCTCCTCAGCCCTTGACTCCCTCATCACTGGCGGGCTTGCGGGTACTTGTCGTTGATGATGATGCCGGGATGCTGGAGTTACTGACAACAATTCTGGAACAGTATGGAGCCCAAGTGACGGCGGTGACCTCGGCAGCAGAGGCGATCGCGGTGTTGAGCGCCGACTTTGGGGAGTACGAGCTGCTCCTGTCAGACATTGGCATGCCCTACGAGGATGGCTATGCGCTCATCCGTCAGGTGAGAGCGCTGGGTGCTCAGTTAGGGGGCGAGATTCCGGCGATAGCGTTGACGGCATACGTGAGCCGGGAAGAGCAAAGCGGGTCTCTAGCTGCTGGTTTTCACAGGTATGTTACTAAACCAGTCGAACCAGCGCAACTCGTCTCCGTGATTGCGGAACTTGTTGGCATAAGTCAGAGAACTGATCTGCCTTAGCGTGTTGAACTCTGAGAGGGGATTCACCTCACCGAGCAAAAGCACTTGCCGATTTAGCCATTGTGGCTCCTCTACAGGCATTCCCTTAAGGTTGGTAGCGAGGAGCTGGCTCATTCTGCTGCAAGATGGCTTCAAGGAAGAGCCAGTCCGCAGCTGTTGTACCTTCCCTGAGAGCAGTCTGAGCATTTTTGGTCATGACTATTCCACCAGTGGCAGTGAGGCTAAAGTGTTGACCGAGAAGGAATCCTTTGCTAATTAATTTTCTGGTAGCGAACATTTGGATTTCATCTCTAAGACCAAGATGGAAGTTTAGATGGGAGAAAGTCTGCCAACTCCAGCGGCAAATATCCGGGTCAGTTTCAGATAGTTGAAACACTGCTGCCGTTAGAATATCTGCGGTAGATTCAAAACCCAGTTGAGTGATGAGGTAAACAGCAATGCATTCCACCACTGAATGTTCCTGAAGCTTTAAAGCCTCAATGATTAACTCAAGGTTTAAGTAGAACCATTCTGCATCATTTAGCTCTGGCATCATCACCACTCCTTTAATTAATTGAGTGTTTCTTGCAAGCCGTTCACAGGTTTGATCCAAAATCTTATTAAATAGCTGCAAAGGTAGCCCTATTTATACCTTTTTCTGTCCAAGATTTTTTAGTGATGTCTAGTATCTTGATCTATCTTGCTCCTTTTACAATGATTTTTGGTATGACTAGACCAGTGGAAAGTTTTAAAAAACATGGATTTATCACGGATTAAGCCGCCTCTCAAGCAGCACTCTCAATCTCACCACACCGACTTGTAAAGCAAAACTTGTCTGTTTGAGCCAAAACATCTGGCTTGATAGGAACGTTATATATAGCAGTAAGCAGTTTAACCAAAATATCCTTGATAGGCTTTTCAGTCGCTAAGAAGTATCTGGCTAACTCCTCAGCCTGAGCGAAAGTCAGTTGCTGTGAATTAATGGCAGTAGATAACTCCTGGTTTGTATACTTCAACTCTTGTTTCAGTGCTTCCAGTTCGTAATTTTTGTAACACAGCTCTAGCTCTAAGCTCTCTATCTGTGCCTGCAAAATCTCTATTGTTTCCTCAAGCTCCTGATCCCTAGCAAAGTTAGTATGTTTTTGCATTTGAACCCAGCTCTTAACGCTACTGCTCTTGTCGAACATACCGACGATTTTAAAGAAAACATGTGTAGATTTTGTGGAGAAGTTAGCGGATAATAGGAAAAGCTGAATCTAGGCTGAAGTTAACTGCGCTCAGACTGCAAGCAACGAAGAGAACTACTTATCTAACCAACCAACTTCACTAATACTGAGTGGCAAAAGCCAGAACCTTGAGGATTTAGTCGGGTTGATGCTACTTCTGCGGCTGGATGTTTCAAAGAACATGATCTGTATTTAGCAAGAGTAAATGATTGCCTATGAAAATTCTACTGGTTGAGGATGAGCAGGGGGCTGCCGAAGTATTAAAAAACACTCTTGTAGCTCAGAATTACATAGTCGATTTGGCGATGGATGGTCAGGTGGGACTGGCATTAGCAGAAGCCTTTGCTTACGATCTAATTTTGTTAGATGTCGTATTACCAAAGTTAGATGGTATAGAGTTTTGCAGACAGCTACGCCAGAGCAGAAATGATACCCCATTGCTGCTCTTGACAGCTTTAGACAGCAACACTAGCAAAGTCATTGGCTTAGATGCTGGAGCTGATGATTATGTTGTCAAGCCGTTTGATAATCATGAGTTATTAGCTCGGATTCGGGCTTTGCTGCGGCGAGTCAGTCCGGCTCTCCCCTCAGTGCTGGCGGCGGGAAACATCAGGATTGACACCAGTAGCTGTCGGGTTACTTGTGGTGGACGACTGTTGCATCTAACGGCTAAAGAGTATGCTCTACTGGAGCTGCTCCTACGTAATAGTCATCGGATATTTAGCCAACAACTGCTACTCGACCATCTCTGGCC
>JAFAVL010000104.1 GCA_019242465.1 Chroococcidiopsidaceae cyanobacterium CP_BM_RX_35
CCAACTTGCCAGCCGGTGAACGATCACTTGATGGAGTTGATGATCATGATTGATGCCTGTCGTCGGGCTTCGGCGCGGCAGATTACAGCAGTGATTCCCTACTATGGATACGCTAGAGCAGACCGCAAGACGGCAGGGCGAGAGTCAATAACTGCCAAGCTGGTGGCAAACCTGATTACCGAGGCAGGAGCCCACCGACTACTAGCGATGGATTTACACTCTGCCCAGATTCAGGGCTATTTCGATATTCCCTTTGACCATGTTTACGGTTCGCCAGTACTACTAGACTACCTGACAAGCAAACAACTATCTGATATTGTGGTGGTCTCGCCAGATGTAGGTGGTGTAGCAAGAGCTAGGGCATTTGCCAAGAAGCTGGATGATGCACCACTGGCGATCATTGATAAACGCCGTCAGGCTCACAATGTAGCAGAAGTCCTGAATGTCATTGGAGACGTCAAGGGTAAAACGGCGGTGCTAGTGGATGACATGATCGACACTGGGGGTACCATATCACAAGGTGCAAAGTTGTTACGGGAAGAGGGAGCGCGTCAGGTTTATGCCTGTGCGACGCATGCTGTATTTTCTTACCCTGCTACTGAGCGACTTTCAGGTGGTTTGTTTGAAGAGGTCATTGTTACAAATACAATTCCGGTGCCTGAGAGCGATCGCTTCAAAGAACTGACGGTGCTTTCAGTAGCCAATTTACTAGGGGAGACGATCTGGCGGGTGCATGAAGACAGCTCTGTTAGCAGTATGTTCCGCTGAAGGGAGATGGGGAGAAAGAGAGGTTGTGTGGCAAAAACTTTTTGAGGAAATGAAGACATGAGCAAATGGACACAGTCTTTCACATTACCATCTGCTGCTCCAGTTTTCGCAACACAACCAAGCGACTTGACTGGCATCAAAACAGTTGCATAACCAGAGCTGTCATCTTCCATGCAGGACGGAGAGTGCTTAATCTTTGTCAAGGCTGCTCAAGTTGACGATACCTCCAGCAATTACATAATTCTATGTATCTTGACCATCTCATTACTAAAAATGTGAATGATATTGTCATCCAAATTTATGCTGATTTAATCGCCTACTTAATTTTAAAACTATTAGAGATTCCTCAAGTATGGGGCAGTCACCTCATACATAAAATTCGCTATATTGTAAAGTTTTGTGATGACATTCAACATTTCTGCAAGTATATATTATTGCAACAAGCCTGCCAAGAACGTTGATGTTTTCGGGTAAAGTTTCTAGTGAAGGGCATCACATTGTTCTTATGCATTGCGTCCGTAACCCCAAAACTCAAAGAGGCTGTAGATGCGACAACTTTACTACCACTCCTCAGTTGTATTGCAAAAATTTCTAGGACTACTACTTGTGGTGGAGTTTTAGCAAGATTCTACGGTTAGTGTTTTTCTGCTTTCTTGCGACACAGCCCTCTTTGTTTGTCAAAATGCTTAGGTGCAAAATTTTTTCTAGTGTTCGAACACGCATTCTGGCATGGTACGTCGTGCTAATGCTCTTATCCACACTAGTATCAATCATGGCAATCCGGCAGGTCTTCCTTGCCCGTTTACAAGAGCGAGTCGAAGAGGCTCTCATCCAGGATGTAGAAAATTTTCGACGATTGACCAGGGAACTGAACTCGACCACAGCTCAACCCTTCAGGTATGATGTCGCTGCTATTTTTGATGTATTTTTGTCCCGCAACATTCCTGAAAACCATGAGGTTTTCATTGCGCTGTTAAACGGTCAAGTTTACCAATCTCGTCCTGAAGCCTTGCCGGTTTCTCTGCGTTCTGATTTAGAGCTGATAAAACATTGGGCGCAACTGATCCAGCCTGAGCGAGGCAAGAGGGTAACCCCAAACGATACTATTTTCTACCTGGCTGAGCCAAAGATCGCAGGGAAAACTCGTGGGGTGTTTGTGGTAGCCTACTCCAACCGTAGCAGTCGTGAGGTGGATAGGGCGGTTGTTGTCATTATTGAGGTGATGATGGCTGTCGTAACTGTGGTGTCGCTGTTGGCATGGGTCCTAGCTGGAAGAGTTTTGGCTCCCCTGCGCTTACTCACCAAAACAGCCCAGTCAATTAATGAGTCTGACCTGACTCGACGTATCCCTATGCAAGGAGTAAATGAAATTGCTGAACTTACCATCACGTTCAACGAGATGTTAGACCGTCTCCAAGCTGCCTTCGCAAATCAAAGCAACTTTATCAAAGACGTAAGTCATGAACTCCGAACGCCCATTACGATTATCCAAGGTCATTTAGAACTCTTAGGCAACGACCCTCAAGAGCGACGTGAAACGGTAGAAATAGTTACCACTGAACTGGATCGCATGCGTCGCTTTGTCAATGACCTACTATTACTAGCTAAGGCAGAGCAACCAAATTTTTTAACTCTAAAAACTGTGAATATTAGCTTGCTGACCGAGGATCTGTACGCCAAAGCCAGAGTTTTAGCTAAGCGGGACTGGATTCTGGAGAACAAGGGTACAGGGCATATTGCGGCTGACCACCAACGGCTGACTCAAGCGGCGATGAACTTGGCTCAGAATGCTGCCCAGCACACGAAAGATAATGATGTCATTGCGCTTGGTTCGGCTCTTAAGGACGGCAAGGCTTGTTTCTGGGTGCGTGACACTGGAGATGGTATTGCCCTTGCCGACCAGCAGCAGATATTTCAGCGCTTTAACCGTGGCTCCTATAGCCACTGTCGTTTTGAGGGAACTGGTTTGGGATTGGCTATTGTTAACGCAATCGTGAGCGCCCACGGTGGTTGGGTAGAACTTAAAAGCAGACCAGCTGATGGTTCTACATTTACCATTGTCATTCCGCTCGATTAACACCAGGAGGTTCTATCTGATTAATCGGATTCTGATCGCCGAAGACGAGCACCACATCGCCGCTTTCCTGGAAAAAGGGCTACGGACGTCGGGGTTCACGACTGCAGTAGCAAAGGACGGTCATGAGGCGGTTCTCATGGCTCAAAGTGGTCATTTCGACCTCCTAATCCTTGACATAGGTCTTCCTAGCAAAGATGGATGGATGGTGTTGGAAGAATTGCGAGGCCAGGGCGAACAACTACCCATCATTATTCTGACAGCTTATGACGACGTGAAGGATAAAGTTGCCGGATTAGAGGGTGGGGCTGACGACTTTGTGACGAAGCCCTTTCGCTTTGACGAGCTACTGGCGCGGGTAAGAGTGCAATTACGCAACAATCACTTGCCTAGAAGACAAGAAGAAATGGTTCTTAAATTAGGCAACATTGTCCTTGACTTGCTTACATACCGGGTTTTGGTAGGCGATCACACTATCGAGCTTTCCGCTAAAGAGTTCACCATGATGGAGACGTTTCTACGCCATCCAGGGCAAGTAATCAGCCGAGAGCAGATGCTAAATCGCGTCTGGGGTTATAACTATGACCCTGGCTCTAACATCGTTGACGTCTACGTCGGTTACCTGCGCAAGAAGCTAGGCAGCAACCTGTTTGAGACGGTCCGAGGCAGGGGTTACCGGCTCCGGACATAAAAATGTTTTTACATACTAATAGTGGTTTACAAAAAGT
>JAFAVL010000145.1 GCA_019242465.1 Chroococcidiopsidaceae cyanobacterium CP_BM_RX_35
CAAATGTATGGTCGCGCCAAAATAGATTTGCTTGAGCGCAGATTCTTGTTAGCAATTTAAAGGCTATAATTCTTAATTTCAAACTTTACTTATGAGTTACAAAGAGCAGTTTATTTGGAAAAGAGCCGTTCAACTGGCGGTTAATTGTTATAAAGTTACCCGATTATTTCCGCCAGCAGAATTGTATAGTTTGACCAGTCAAATTCGACGTTCATCTGTATCTGTAGCCTCCAATATAGCTGAAGGTTATGGCAGACGCTCAAAGCAGGAATACATCCAGTTTTTACATGTGGCTTTAGGTTCTTTAAGAGAACTCGATACACAACTCATCATTGCCAAAGAAGTAGATTTAGTTCAAAAAGACGTTTTGACTCCAATACTGAATGAAGTTGAAGAGATGCAAAGTATATTAGTTGCTACCTTAAACAAGCTTAAAGCTTGATATTTTCCCTTCTGCCCTCAGCATAGCTGCCTTACCCCAACCCAGATCACCAAATTCTGACAAGAGCCTTAATTTGAGCCGAAAATCGACTTGTTTGCAAGCCCTACTGGTTATGTTTGCAAGCCGCAACAGCTAAGAATAGCTCATCAAAGAAACTTTGGGTAGTGATATGGAAGTAGTGGTGAGATAAAATCCTTGCCTCTTCAGCATTCTATATAATACGAAATCCGAATGAGCTAACCCTTTTATTTGGTAGACTAGGACGATGACAAGGAAAGCTCATTTAGAACCGTATCTAAGTTCAGCAGAACTCAAGCAGTGCTATCAGCATTGTCGGGAACCAGTGGAATCGCGGCGATGGCATTTGTTATGGCTAGTGTCGCAGAACTGGCAAATCAAGGCGGCGGCAGCCGCCGTTGGCTTGAATTATGACTATGCCAAGGACATTGTGCAAGCCTATAATCAGCAAGGCATCGAGAGTATAGAGAATCGACCCAGACAAGCGGGACGGCGAGGCAGAACGCCGTTACTTTCCCCAACGCAAATCTCAGAATTACAACAAGCTTTACGTCAACCACCGCCAGATGGTGGGATTTGGAGCGGTCCGAAGGTAGCACAATGGATCTCTTAGAAAACTGGAAGGGCCTCGGTGCGGGCGCAGCGGGGGTGGAACTATCTCAAACGCTGTCGCTTTGGCGTTGCTGGTTTTGCAGTTGCTTTAGCACGATTTATCAGGCTCCGAGGTACATAAGCAACTGCTTATTCAACAACGCCACTTTAAGAGGGTTTGAAGCAATGAACATGGTTCGTAAAGGACAAGTTCGAGGTATTAACAAAGGCGATATCCAAGCATCGATAGAATTCTTGTCTCAAATTTTTGGAGTTGCACAATAAGAAACAGGGAATGAGATGGATTCCCTGTCCTCAAATCATTTTTGCGACACAACCTTGAAAAGTGCGGCCTTTGTTCCTCCACTGAAGTCTACAGGCAACTCTACTACTTGGTTGATAGCTCTTAATATTAAGTTGTTTTTAGTTCATCTTTTATTAGTGTATTGTAGTAGTATTTATCCGGAGAATTGCTAAATGAATGAGATTACATTAAAACAGCTAGTAGCGTCAGGAAAAGCGTCTATTATCTATATTCATCATACAAGCCGAAGTGGTTCTACAATTGCTCAAGTTATTTTTTCAAGGTTTACAGACAGAGCAATTCATCAACCATTTTTTGCTCTTCTAGACATTCATGGTGGCTGTTTCAGACCCAATCAATTACCGTTAAATGCTGATATTTATGAAGAGGCTTGTGGTGTAATTGTCAATCAGATTCTTGAGATTCTCAAAGAAAAAGACCATGCCACAATTCTAGTCAAGGAAAATTCAAGTTTTTTTGAACTACCTATTTGGGAGCGCTGGATTCAGATTCCCGAAAAGTTTCTGTTCACAATTCGGGAGCCACATTTACAGTATCTTTCCGGATTATCCCTTCTTACTGATAAGTATTTTCAGGGCAATGGTTCATTAGTCAGAAATCGGCAACTTGTCTTAGAGAACGCATGTGTTACAGAATCTTTAAATTTCCAGAACACCTTCCAGAACACCAGGCCAGGTTGGGAGGGGACAATTATTAGCATTAACGAAAAGCAATGGAAAGCCTTAATCTCTCATTGGAAGATGGTGCGCTCTTTTTGGGATGGGACTTCAAAAAAAATAGCAATAATGGATTTGAATATTATGAGAATGAATCCTTACTATGCCATTAAGAAAGTTACAGAAAAATTAGGTCTTGAAGTGGATAATATTGAGCCGTATATCTACAATTTAAATGTACAGTCACAGTCAAAGATATTTGATTTGCGAGACCCCACTAGACTGGCAGTACGTAAAGCACGAAACAGTAAAGCCATAGACTCGCTAGTTGAAGGAGAAGATATAAGTCCGTATGCCTTTCCGCTTCAGTCCAGGGAGCATATTTGGCGACTAATTCCGATTTATCTGGATATGCTCTACGCCCCCGAACAGGTAGCGATGCCATCATTAGAGCAGCTAAACAATTTTGTGGCACAAAGTGAAACATTAAAGTTGGAAGATACACATCCTTTTGAAGCTTATGCGATCACCAGCTTTCATCTACACCAGAAAACTGCTCAACCCGAAAAAATTGTCCCCTTGATAGAGCGAATTTTAAAGGGTAATACAAAAACTTCTTCAGGCTGGGAAAAAGAAAATATAAACTTAGAGCGATTCAAAGGTTCTTTTGAGATAGTTGAGCACTACTGGAATCAGCGGAATCAAGGCAAGAATTGTTGAAATTGTCAGATCTGGGTACTCAAATAGGTTGTGTTGCAAAAATGGGGTAGGTAGATGGTAGGGTGAGAGTTTGTGTCCATTCGCTCCCATCTGCATGTCCAAGTCCAACCCTTTTAAATGGCGTCATTACGAGCCGGAAATCATCTTGCTGTGCGTGCGCTGGTATCTCACATATCCGCTTTCCTACCGACAAGTAGCAGAGATGGTGAATGAACGGGGCTTGGACATACACCACTCAACGATTTATCGTTGGGTCCAGCAATATGCTCCAGAATTAGACAAGCGTTGCCGATCCTATCTGCGTCCGACTAATGACTCGTGGCGGGTGGATGAAACATATATCAAGATTAGAGGTAAGGATAGATACTTGTACCGCGCCGTTGATTCCCAAGGAAAGACCATTGACTTTTTGTTGACGGCTCATCGGGATGCTGAGGCTGCCAAGCGCTTTCTCCGTAAGGCATTGAAGGCAGTTCATAACCAAGAGCCGAGAGTGATTAATGTCGATAAGAATGCGGCGTATCCCAAAGCAATTGATGAACTTAAAGAGAAAGAAGAGTTGTCACAAGGAGTGAAACTGCGGCAGAACAAGTACCTGAATAATCGCATTGAACAAGACCATAGATTCATCAAATGGTTGGTTAAACCAGGAAGAGGATTTAAATCATTTAACACGGCACGACGAACGATCAGAGGATATGAGATTATGCACATGCTGAAGAAAGGACAAATTGAAAAAGTTGAGAAAGGAGCCGTTAAAGAACGGATTAAATTCATAGCTGAAATCTTTGGAGTGGCTGCATAAGCAATTCCTTCTTCAAGGAACTTTCTGCCCTCAACAACTTTTTGCAACACAGCC
>JAFAVL010000149.1 GCA_019242465.1 Chroococcidiopsidaceae cyanobacterium CP_BM_RX_35
CCAATGTCCGAAACCGCTCTTCAGTGGCTGCAAACCCTTTTAGCGAAACCTTGACTGGAAGCAATGCCCCTTACCACTCGTACAATTCAAGCTATCATCTGGTAACTTCCCGATTGCCTCACGCCAGCTTAAGTCAGGTTGTTCTCATACCCCTTTTCCCCGCCCTCGCGAAATTAATTCATCTGTCTGCCCAAAATTAGACGATTTTATTTTGCGTTGCCTCGCTCCCGAACCAGAGGAACGATGGAACTCTGTAACAGAAATGATGAGTGCGATCACCCGTGTCTATCGTGCCCAGCTCGATTACAACCCGATGCGAAGTTCATCAATCAAGCAGCAGAGCAGAGAAGATTGGTCTACACAGGCTGTTCGTTATATGGAGATCGTCAGCATCTTCAACGTCCTGCAATCCTCAAGCTTCTTGTGTTAGTCTTTGAGCAACTCCGCGATACTGGTAAAGCAGTTGCTTTTCTGCGTGCCTATGTTCGACTGGTTCCTGATGATGCTTGGGCAACAGAGAAGCTAGAGAAGTTTACTGCTTTGGGAGTATGCTGAAATTTCAGGTAAAGCTCGAAGGCGAACTCAGCGCTGGCAACGAAGGTCAGATATCAAACATCGACAGTTACTTGACGATTATGGTTAATCACAATCCCTTACACTGTCTTCCTTCATCAGCAGAATTACTCGATTCCGATGATACCCCTGTGGATAACGAGCTGCAAATTTTAATTCCCAATTTGTTGTTAGCAATTTTGGCTTTGATATGGCAAAACCGCGATGACTGGTTTTTCGGTATCAACATGGGAATTTACCATACTCCCAACCAGAATGCTCTTGTTCCTGATGCATTTCTCAGCTTGGGTATAGAGCGTTTTGTTGGGGAAAATGGCAGACTTAGCTATGTGCTTTGGGAAGAAGACGGAATTGTCCCTATCTGGGTGTTAGAAGTTGTTTCTAAAACATACAATGGTGAATACGAACAGAAAAAACTAGATTATGCCAAATTGGGTATTTTGTACTATGTAATTTATGCGCCAACGCGCCAACGCCGCAAGCGAAAATCTTTAGAAGTCTATCGGCTTGTTGAAGGAGAATATGTTTTACAATCTGGCGATCTCATTTGGATACCTGAAATTAACTTGGGGATTGGACGCGAACGAGGAACTTATCAAGGACTCACGCGGGAATGGCTATACTGGTATGACCAAAATGGCAACAGATATCCGACACCAGAAGAACAGTTGCAAACTCTTTTAGCTAGATTACAGCAACGAGGAATTGACCCAGGCGACCTTTAAAATTCAATGTAGTTTGAACCAAGCCCTAGACTTTTGTGCTATCACAGATCCACACTAAAATGCCTAGTACGGTATCTACAGGAGGCAAGGCATAATCTCGCAGCCCAAGTATGGCGATCGCCTCTTGTAACGTCAAAAATTTCCATAGTTCACCATTCGTTACGCAACCATACACAGTCTCAATTGTTCTTCCCTTACGCTCGTTATACCGTTGTGCGGCGACCATCTCTGCCAAGCATTGTCCTAATCCTGCATTCAAATTCTCTGGTTTCGCTTCGACGAGCGTTAGTATGGGGGCTTCCACGATTAGCAAACGGGAAGAGCAGGTAATAAGGAAATCAACATAGCCGCTGAGTCCTTGTGACGGATCGATGTTGAATTATTTACCAGAAAACACACTGATCTGCTGTTTGAGCAGGCCACTAACAGCTGTCAAAATGGGATTGATAATTCATTCAGAGCTAGCTTTCTCATTTCCCTAAGCGAGGGCAAGAGGCAAATTCTCGTTAAGGACACTTTCTAGTAGGGAGTCTGGAGCAACGGTAGGAACTTCAGGCAGGCATACAGGAACTTCCTGAATTGTTAAACCGAAGTCTTGTTCGACTCTCAATAGATCAAAATCGCTATATGCCATAAGTGAATTAAGCTTCCAAATTTCATCATAATCCGATAATTATGATTCCAGTCTAGCGGGTTAGAGTAGTTCAGTTTAAACTAATCGGAAGCGCTGCCAGACTACGTAGACATCAGAGTTGTCAGAAATTTATGCAAAGAAAAGCTGTATTTCGCTCTCCTTGGGCTTTTGTTCCGACACTGTATTTCGCTGAAGGCGTGCCTTACGTCATTATCAACATAGTATCTGTAATTTTCTACAAGAAAATGGGGATAAGCAATGCCCAGATTACTTTGTGGACTAGCCTTCTCTACTTACCTTGGGTCATTAAAATGTTTTGGTCTCCAATTGTAGATGTCTATTCAACCAAGAGAAGCTGGATACTTTGCACCCAAGTTGTCATGATAGCATGTCTAAGTTTTGTGGCTTTCTCTTTTCAGCTATCAAACTTCTTTGCTCTCTCCTTAATAGGTCTGACGATAGGAGCTTTTGTTTCTGCTACTCATGACATTGTTACAGATGGATTTTATTTAATAGCCTTAAACCAAGAAGAACAAGCTTTTTTTGCTGGAATACGCTCGTTTTTCTATAGAGTCGCTATGATATTTGGCTCAGGATTTTTGGTTTTTTTTGCTGGTCAACTTGAGGTATCACTAGGAAACAACATTTCTCTAAGTTGGACTATAGCTATTGGCTCCTCCG
>JAFAVL010000639.1 GCA_019242465.1 Chroococcidiopsidaceae cyanobacterium CP_BM_RX_35
AAATAACTATCAATGTTTTTTCAACTTTTGTAAAACCTTGGCTCAGGTCTGCTAAGACGTGATAGGTTGGGACACTATTCCTACTAAGCAATTCCTACGTCTTTTGCTGCGCTTGCTGCTGGAGGACGTTCCCATGGTGCCTGCCACTACACATTTAAAAATACCACTTTGAGCAGATGTTTTTCTGGATTTATGAGCATGCTATTATATGAGCATGAAAGATTGTTTCAAACAAAAATTTTGGGGAAAACCTAATGATTATTTCCGAATTGAGTTATTTAGAAGGCTTTTCTGAAGATGCCGAGATTGTAGGCGGAGTTAACTATTCTATTAGCCTCAGTGTGATAAACGGCACGGTCAACGTAGCTAGCGAAGGCATCCCTCTTCAGAAAATTGACAACGGCTCTAATGTCACATATTACGGGAGAAATGGTAATTCTTCCGCTCGTGTTAGTTACACACTTCCCCTTACTCCTGGTGTAAATGGAGTAGCAACTTCTTTAGAAGCAAGTTCCATCATTAGTACGTAATCTTAAGGTAGATTGCCATTCCTTAGGGGTGGTCTTGCTTCTTTGTAGGGATAGTGCGTACAAGCGCTAGAACCCCCTAAAACATGTCGCTGTTTTTAGGGTTGGTGTCGGGTTGCAGCTACAACCCTGTGCTGGAGCTTGCAACCACTCTATAATCTCCTTGGGAGTTAGCATGTATTGGTCGCCTAGAGCCCAATATTAGCTAATCACTCAAGGTGGGAGTTCGCTCAATTAGTTTTTTTTTGCCTCAGCATCCGAATTCGCTCGGGATACTTCCAGTTTGATCTTGAGTTTATACCTGACTGCCTCATGCACTACCTTATATGAGGCTTCCACACCGTACATTTCCTTAAGCCAGGTTCTAATCTCTTGATAGGTTCTAAATTCCCCTGTATCCTCTAATCGCTGTTTTAATTGCTCCATTACCTCTTGTGGTATGACGGGTTTTTTACCTTGACCCCCTTTGACTTCTAATAGTCCATTTAAGCCCTGTAACTTATACTTTTGGAACCATCGGTAAAGTGTTGCGATATCCCTTCCAAGAACCTCGGCTAGGTCTTTTAGAGTTTTTACCTTGCCAATTTTTAGCAAGTACAGGGCTTGAATTCTTTCTTTACCTCTAGAGGTTGTCTGTTTACGCAGGAGCGTCTTTAGCTCTGCACTCGTTTGGGTAATGTTTAGTTTGAAGATTTTCCCCATGACGGATTTCTGTGTCGACCTTAAAAAAACACGGTCGAACTTTTTCCATAATAAATAAATTTACTTTAGTTAGAGTAATAAAAGAGAGGCAGTTAAGTGCATTCATTTCATTTTTGTAAAAATGCAAACTCATGGAGCGAGCAGGATGCTTACTCCATGAAAATAACAACCTATAAACCTGCGTTACAGATGAGATGCGTTACCCTATGTTGAGCTGACCGTTGTCAGAGGAGTTGATAGAATATGCCTTTGCATTTGCATCACCAAAATATGCTAGGGCTGTAGCTTTAGAGGTAGCTAACTGTTTAACGTCGATAACATTTATCTGAACGCTGCCCCAGAAACCTCCTACAACGCTAGGTGCTTCATAAACTCTTTCCATATAGCTCAAATCGGAAATAATCATTGATTTCTCCCTCAAATCGAATGTTTGAAACAATCTCGCTTGGTTGTTATGAAAATGTAATTAGCCGGCACTAACATCCAAAAAGTCTCAGGCCTTGGCGTAAGAGACTGCTGTAGAGGTACCGCCAACTGAGGCAGCAGCAGCAGCAGCACCAGCACCGCTACCAAGGCTAAAGAGGTCGAGCTTAAATCCCTGTATGAGGTCTCCCTCTATATTTTGAGCTGCAATAGCTCTAGTGTCATAATCAGTAGAATATGCAACCGTAACAGTGGGAACAAGGAAGCCTCCCTTTATGTCACTCTTTTCCGGAAGTACTACCTCAAAAAAACTTAGCTCAGTGATCGCTAGTTGGCTCATTGCATCTCTCCTTGTAGTGATGAGTCTAGTTAAGCAAGGAATTTAGCCCAAATCAGGATTATAATTCCTATTCAAAATGCTCAATATTCATGCTGTCCCTAATATGCTGGGAGTTAATGGATGATATCTTATTCCTTAGTAAATTAAGCTCTAGAGCCAGGAAAATGAAATCACTGAAAGATTTACTTATTTAGCTTTCAGTGATTTCTAAGCTTAAAATACTAAAGATATAGCTATCTTTACAACAAAGCAGTTGATTGAGATTCAGAGATAGAGCTAGAGAATATATCAGAAACAGCAGCAGTTTCAGTATAGGTAAAGCTTGAGGATATGGTACCAATAGCAGTTGCTTTTGATAGAGCTGTGGCGTGGGCATAAGGAATCACGAAAAAACCATTACCAGCGCTACCTACAATGTTGATCTCTCCAGAAATAACTTCATCCAGATGATTTAGATCGGCAATAATCATTGATTTTTCCTTCAAGTTGATTTTCAGATTAGTAAGAATCTGGGTGCTCGTGAATAATATAGCTAACCTAGCTAGAGTAGTCTTGCCAGATTGGCAGTTTTTTAAATACTTGCTAATAGAAGCATAAAATCCCTACAAAAACTGCCATGTTCATTATCCCAACACGCTATTCGAAGAAATCGTCTAATCAAGAGCGCGAAAATTTTCTACTTGAATAGATTGACTTGGGCTTTCAGCCCTTTGGGAACCTATGCATTTTTAGTGCATAGTGGTTGAGTTTAAATTAGATAAATCAGGAAAAATGTTGCTAGACTTGAATGATGCGCTCGGATCTAATTGTTTTAAAGCAACCAAAACTACCAGCTTAGAACAGAAAAATCTTGACGAGCGCATTCCGCTAAATCAAATTTGATAGTGTCCAACCACTCATCAAGTTTGCCACCCTCTACCTGTGTCTTTTGCTTATCCATTACCTCTAAATAACTAAGGTCCCTAAGCTTACTTGAGCAATGTTGTGTAGATGTCTCAGCACAAGTAGCTTCAGATTTTTGCTCGTCGGCCTTTATTCTATGAGTTGTCTGTCTGCTTGAGCTGCCAACTTGGCAGTTTTCTTTGAGCAATCGGTTATAGGTGCGATAGGGGATATAGTGTAAAGGGTTGTAACCGGCAAAGCGCAGGATCAAAACACAGGCCCAGGAATACCTTCCGGCCAGGATTGCTTCGACTACTCGATCGAATTGCTCAGGCTCCATTGTTTTGTCAAGTTTTGTATTAGAAAAAGAAATTTGCCGAGTCATAATGCCCACTCTCTTGTTTAAAGTTGATCGGTCTATGTGATGCATTGTTGCTTCTGACCGCGGAAGGCGGTCAACGCAGGCAGCGCCGTTCAACGGCAGTGTACCGTTGACTAAATGGAGTCTTATAAATTGAGACCACCCTTCTGTATCTGCCTAATTGGGTCTAGTAAAATGTCGGCAATGTGACGGCGGGAGATAACGATCTCTGCCGTAGCGGTCTCACCAGCCTTAAACTTGATGGTTTGATGATTGGCGCGGACATAATCGCGATCTAGCGCCACTTCGACCCGATAGACTGCACCTAGTCGCTCATCAGGCTTACTATCGGGGGAAATAGTTAGTACCTTTCCTGTAAC
Source organism: Chroococcidiopsidaceae cyanobacterium CP_BM_RX_35 (assembly GCA_019242465.1). The sequence goes on from JAFAVL010000639.1 coordinate 3,616, forward strand.
GATGCCGTAATCCTGATAAGGGTAGGCATCTAATTTGACTTGTACAGGCATTCCCTGCTTGACAAAGCCTGCTTCTCGGTTAGGCAAACTAGTTGATAAAATCAGCGGCGCGCCATAGGGAGCTATTTCTGCAATGGTTTGTCCAGGTTGAACGACTTCGCCCGTATTGCGGACGTTGAGAGACAACACAACTCCATTGACGGGAGCATTGAGGGAGCGCTGTTCTAACTCTTCTATAGCCTTAATCAGCAGCTTTTCGTTCTCATTCAATTGGGCTTGCAACTGAGTTTTTTGCACTTGCAGTTGCTGAATTTTCTGCTGGGCTTGTACCTGAGCTGTGCTACCCTGAGCTTGTTTCTGAGCTAGCTCTGCTTGGAGTCGGCTTGGTTCATCTAGAGCTTGCTGTCGCTCTGCTTGGAGTCCGTCTAATTCGGCTAGCGTTTGTTGGAGATCGCCCTGGCTTTGGGTGATGCTACGTTGGCGATCGCGCAGGGCTTGCTCCGCTTGAAATACCTGTTCACTACTAAGCGCTCCCTTTTGCACCAGCGGTCGTAGCTTGTTCAGTCGAGCCTGTTGGGCAACCACATCTGCCTGAAGTTGAGTCAGCAGCGATTGGGTGTTAGCTGCCTTCTTTGAGGCTTCAGCGATCGACGCTGCTTGAGCCTGAGCCTTAGCCTTGGCTTGGGCGATCGCCACTATAGTAGTTTCAGAGTCTGCATTTGAGCCTTTAGCAAGGGTTTGAGCTTCCAGACGGGCTTTGTCAATCAAGGCTTGTGTCTGGAGCAATTCGGTTCGGTACGCCGCTCGCTCTTGCTGCAGACGCTCGACTTCATTAGCAGCAAGTTGGGTGTCCAGTGCAAATAGCACCTGACCTGCTTTCACCACCTGACCTTCTTGAACATCAATGTGGGCAACCTTACCTGACACAACAGGATGAATCTTATATGGCTCTCCTTTAGGAACTAATCGCCCTTGGGCGTGACCCACTTCGTCAATCTGCCCGAACGTTGCCCAAGCCCCAAATGAGAGACAGAAAACCATCCCACATAAGAGCAGTTGGCGGGGAAGAGCCGAAGGCGGCTGGTCAAGCACGGTCTGCAAGGATGTAGACCAGTATTGTGCCGTTTTGAGGACGCCCTCTGCCGGTATTGGATCGGCTACACCCCCATAGCTTGAGGACTCCTGAGGAGATTGATTGTGAGAAACATCGAGCAAGTTGCTGTTAGAGTCAGAAGACTGAGTCCGGACGCTAATTTTCGGCATGGTTATGTATGTTTCAGAACTAAAGTGTTTGCCAAACTCGGTTCTTTGTGCTTATTTGTCATGCTTTTCTTGACTATTGAGCTAAGCAAATTTAATGAAAGCTCCCTATGTAACAATTTCTCCTGAGTAAAACCCGAAGACCCAGTAATGCAGAAGCTCCTGCCGCCATAGTTCAGTTTCATAAATGACTTAAGGTTGCTATAGTTTTAGTACTATTGATAGACGAAACCTCAATTTACATCTGTGCTACTCCGATTGATGCTAGTCAAGTTAAAGAGCAAGCTGCTGCTGCGCTAGATGGTAGTAAAGCCCTTGAAGCGCCATGAGTTCATTGTGGTTGCCGCGCTCAACCAGAACGCCTCGGTCTAGTACTAAGATGCAATCGGCGTTCCGAACGGTTGAGAGGCGGTGGGCAATGATGAATGTGGTACGCTCGCGACTAATTCGTGCCAAATTCTGCTGAAATCGCCGCTCCGACTCGGTATCGAGGGAACTGGTTGCTTCATCTAAAATCAAAATCCGAGGATTGCCTAGTAAAGCGCGCGCGATCGCGATTCGTTGCCGCTGTCCGCCAGAGAGCGTCGAACCCCGCTCGCCCACTTTCGTGTTGTAACCCAATGGCAGAGTTTGGATAAAAGCATGGGCTTCTGCGAGCTTAGCAACTTCAATTGTTTGTTCCAGGGTAAATTCATCGGCGTACAGGGTAATGTTTTCTAAAATCGTCCCTGAAAATAAAAAACATTCTTGCGGTACCACGCCCAACTGACTTCGCAGCGACTGAGGGGAAACATGACGAATATCGTGTCCATCCACCCAGATCCGACCATTATTAGGGTGGTAAAAACCCTGTAGCAGATTCACCAAGGTACTCTTGCCTGAACCACTGCGACCGACAATCGCAATAGTTTGCCCTGAACGTGCCTCAAAAGAAATATTCTGGAGCGTGTTGCGTTCCTCCTCCTCACCGTAACGAAAGGTTACATCTTCAAACTGCACCTCACCCCGCAGCCGGGGCAAAACCAACATGGGTTTTTGCAGACTTTCCTCAGGCTCAGCTGAAAATACGTCGTTCAGCCGTTCCACAGAAACCATAACTTCTTGGAACTCATCCCAAAGTCCCACCAGCGATAGAACTGGGTTGATGACATTACCGATCATCATATTGAAAGCCACAAACTGACCAATTGTCAGTTGGTCCTGAATCACCAGCGTTGCTCCATACCAAAGCAAGGCCGTGCTACCTAAGGTGTTGATCAAGCCACTGATTCCTTGCAAGCCATTTGCCAAGTTCTGACCCCAAAATTGCCGATTGAGGGCGCTGGTAAAGCGATCTTCCCAACGCCAGCGCAACTCTTGTTCAGCCGCTGCCGCCTTTACCGTGGCAACTCCTGTTAGCATTTCTACCAGCGAGGAGTTTTGCTTTGCAGTTTCGTTAAAGATTTCCCGCGACACTCGTCGTAGGAATGGACTCGCCACGAGCGTCAAAATCACGATGGGTGGAATCAGTGCCAGCACCAGTAGGGTTAAATGCCAGTTGTAGTAAGCCATCAGCCCCACATAGACAATTGCCATCAAGGCATCTAACCAAGCCGTGATTGCTTTGCGGGTGAGAAACATCTGAATCTTTTGGTTTTCCTGAACCCGCGTGATGATATCCCCAACATGGCGCGATTCGAAAAACTGCAGGGGTAATCTCAGCGTATGGTTGATAAAGCCGCTGATCAGGGTGAGGTCTAGCCGATTGGAAAAGTAGTTCAGCAAGTATTGGCGGGTAGCAGTAAGGCCAATGCGCCAAATACCAAACATCAGCAATCCCAAGGCGAAGACATTCAATGTGACGAAGCTTTTTTGCACCACCACCCGGTCGAGAATAACCTGAGTAAACAGGGGGGTAATGAGTCCAAACAATTGGAGCAGCAAAGAGGCAAGGAGAATTTGCCCAATCAGGAAGCGGTAAGGCCACAGCGCACCTAAGAATCGACTCAGGGAGATTTTCTCGTCTTCAGCTGTTTGTAGACGATCGGTGGGGTCTAAAAGCAGCGCGTACCCAGTCCAGCTGGTCAGAAATTCCTGACGTAAGACAGACTGCTTCCCTACGGCTGGATCGGCGATCAGGATGCGATCACCCTTTATCTGGTAAACCACCACATAATGATCCCCTTGCCAGTGAGCAATCCAGGGATTGGTCTGATCGACCAATCGGTTCAAACTCGCTCGCACTGGAGTAGCTCGAAAACCCAAGCTCTCAGCAGCAGTAGCTAAGCCTTTTAGAGAGGCACCGGAACGTCCCACACCAGCTAGATTCCGGAGGGAATTGAGGCTAAACCGTTTGCCCCAGTACTGTCCTACCATTGCTAAGCAAGCAGCGCCGCAATCGGAAGTACTGTGCTGCCGGATGAAGGGATATCTTCGCCAAAACCCTTGACCTAGACGACGGCTAGCTGGTTGAGGAAAAGCAATTGGTTTAGACTCTGTCTGATGGCTGTGACTGTCAGACTCAGATTGAGGCTGGAGCCTGGGATCGGGATGAGGAGCTGATCGAGAGTGACTGAGCGCGACTCTAGAAGCTGGTTGAACCTGTCCGTTGCCAGAGGCTATAGCTTTGACTGACTCAGCTTGTTGGTCTGGGAATAGACTTGCCAACATTGGAGCGAGCACAAGTGCTTCCTGCCAATGTTTTTTTGTCAAATGGTAAACGACTAAATCGGTTTGAGCGATCCAATTGACGGGTGTTAAGTCAGGATATCCCCAGCTTTGTCCCTCAATGGGAGGTGGGGACGTACCTGATTCGCTTCGCAGCAGCCCACTACGGAGCCAAAAGCGACCGTCATTACAAGGAGTTGCCTGAACTAACGTTTCGCCACTGTTTATCCGTGTTTCTACTAAGTAAGGTAAGAGTTGCCGCAGTTGATGACTGGGAAGCGATCGCAATTCTGTAGAAGTCTTGAAAAAAATCAGGCATTGTCGCTGAATAGCCTGTTGATATAAGTAGTCTCGTAGATTTGGTAGCTGCTCCAGCCAGGTTTCAAGTTTGGCAATCGGAATCCGAGCAACTTGACCAGCAGCGCTGGCGATCGCACGAGTTGGTAGAGGTTCATTGCCAAATATATTCTCTGTGCCAAATGTTTCTCCCGGCTCCAACACTAGGGTTGAAACTTCCCGCTTTTGATGGGCATTAAAGCCCAGCAGTCGTACTCGACCCTGGCAGACCAAGAAAAAATATCCGCTTTTTTGTTCATGACGAACAGTTTCTCCTGATATAGGTGGTACTCTATACATATTTAGTTCATCGCCTAGTTGAAACTCATAAAATTCAAAAGCTTTGCTAAGGTCTAGGCGGTGGTTGCTATTTATTTGAACTAGCTGTAAAAAGCTAAGAACAACATGGAGGCTTTGAGACTCTTCCGGAAGTGTCCTGTGTGGTAGAGCCCCCAGGACTTCTATGCTCCGATTCATCGCATATCCTCTTATATTTTTGCTGTTAATGTCTGTTTTCTAAACTCTGTTAATCTGAGCTAATTTGTTGAATCTTGCTAGGGTATGTCTATAAACTGCAAGGTTCATAGTTTTACACTAACTAAATATTAATCAGGGCTACGTTTTCCTTTTATGCAGAATGCCAGCTTTCGCAAAATTTATTTACAAAGTTGACATTGCAGACAAACCTACAAACACTAGACCGAAAAAAATTTTTTTGCTAAAACGAAATTATGCAACCCTTAGTTAAAGGTGTTGCAGTTAAATGCTAAGCAGATACCTCGAATATCATCTTAGGGATTATTTAGAGATATTTAAGGTTGGTGGAAGCTTAATGGAGAAGCTAACAGAATTTTCCCTCTGAAGGCTG
>JAFAVL010000239.1 GCA_019242465.1 Chroococcidiopsidaceae cyanobacterium CP_BM_RX_35
ATCCTCGCTAAAGTCCGCAAAGCTCCTCGCTCTGTGCTACAGAAACACCTAGCATAACGTAATTGCTGGAATTCGCAATTCATTATAGTCATCAGCAGTAGTCATGCCTGAGCAAAATTACGATCATGCGCTGCAAAGCTTAATGCAGAGGGCGGACGTTTCTAGTTTTAAAGCGCTAGTGCGAGCTGCTGGAGTTTCAGAACGGCAGATCAGACGGCTGCGGTGCGGCGAAGTAGAGCAGATGCGGGTGGATGTTCTGCTTAAGCTGAGTCTGGTGCTGCAGGTGCCATTGGCTGAGTTGATCGAAACTTTTACTAAAGTGGGGTTTAGTGGACAAAGTGCTACCGCGTCTCAGGAATCAGAGTTAGCAATTGCTGATTTAAACCGGGAGTACCACAGGCTTGTTGCTCAACTGGAACAACAACGACAAGCACTGTGGCAAGAATTTCAACAGTCGAGTTTACAGATTCTGGAGTCGTTGCTACTGCAATGGCCAACCGCTGCTGCTGCTGCCCAGAACAATCCTCAACTCCCAGCGGCAAGATTGTTGCCATTATTGCAGCCATTGTCACAGCTATTGCAACAGTGGGGGGTGGAGGCGATCACACCAGTGGGGGTAGAGCTGCCGTACGACCCTAAAGTGCATCAACTGATGGATGGAACAGCGCAGGAGGGCGATCTCGTCAAGGTTCGCTACACTGGCTATCGTCAAGGGGACAAGCTCCTTTACCGAGCCAAGGTAAGTCCTTTGTGACCGCGGAAGGCGGTCAAGGCAGGCACCGCCGTGCAAGGGCGGTGTACCGTTGACTACTTTGCTCTAGCTTAATCTTAATGTGTTAGGCATGGTTAAAGTTTAAAGGAGCAGCAAGTGTGAATTTAGCCAGAATTCTAGTCATGGCGACAAATGTGTTTCGGGAAGTGATTCGTGATCGCATCTTGTATATCATTGGCTTTTATGCCCTATTGCTTGTCGTCGCGGCGCAGCTACTGCCTCAAGTAGCAGTTACAGCACAAAACAAAATTATTTTAGATTTTGGTCTGGCAGCAATGAGCGTGATGGGCTTGATTGTGGCAATATTTGTGGGAACGGGGCTTGTCAATAAAGAAATTGAAAAGCAAACTGTCCTCGTTTTAATTGCTAAGCCCATTAGTCGCAGTGAGTTTATTACGGGCAAACACCTGGGTTTATCAGCTGTACTAGCCCTACTCATTGCGGCAATGACGGCAATTTATCTCGTGGTTTTACAGCTGGGGCAGATTGCTTACCCACTGGGAAGCATTCTCTTAGCCGCACTGTACCTGTTCTTGCAACTGTGCCTGATTGTAGCTGTTGCTATTGGGTTGAGTGTATTTACTAGTCCGGCACTGGCGACATTACTCACCTTTGGAATTTACTTGATGGGTCAGTTCAGCGAACATTTAGTCGAGTTAGGCAGACTGAGCAAAAATCCTAGCTTTGAACGTCTGACCCAAGGTTTGTATCTTGTCTTGCCAGATTTATCCCGGTTAGACTTGAAGAATCAGGCAATTTATGGACCAGATGCATTGCCAGATCCACGCATCCTCGTGGAAAACGCTGGCTATGGATTGCTCTATACAGTTGTGTTACTGGCGATCGCTGTTCTGATCTTTTCCTATCGGGAGTTTTAACCGCGTTTATGCGGTCAACGGTACTGTCCACCAAGCCAAAGCATAACGTTGATTGGCTGCATTAACCCGTTGACGAAATTGCACGCGGATTTTGTAGTTACCAGTTTTCGGAATGCGGCAGAAAATATGCTGAACACTATCAACATCGCTGACTGAGGCACAGACGCTACCTACTGATCCAGATTCAGCCGACAGCAGGTAGAGATCGAGACGATTTAAGCCGCGATCGCGGAAATTATCCCCTACAGCAAATTGACCATCGTTTTTAAAATCGTTTAGCTCTACCAATCGGTCCCAAGCCAGGGTAATTGACACAAAACTTCCCTGCTGCAAAGGTTGCGCTAACTTGTAGTCCCAAAACGATTCAGCCTTGACTGAGCGATAGTCCCAACCTAAAGCTGGCACAGTAGCAGTAGGAGCCCAATCACCAGCCCTAAATTGCTGGTACGCACGCAAAGCATTCAGTTGACCTGTACCCATCTGAGCATGGAGTGGAATCTTCGGATTATAGTAGGCATCAGAGGCAAGCCAATCACTGTCATTTTTATCAATGATTGTCTTGGTCATTCCCAGTCTTAGACCGTCACCATGGTCTTGAATTTTGTCAGTCGAATTCATCAGCACTGCTTTCATCACTTCATGACGGCGAGAATCCAGACTCCAGTGGGTTTGGTGCATTTGCAATTGCCGATCGCCAAATTCCTGTAACAAAGCAACAGTAGCCGTGACCTGAGGGGCGGCAAAACTTGTACCACTAACCTGAGGAGTCGTGCTGCCGTCCAAATTGATTAATGTCAGGTTGCTGCCGGGAGCAACCAGACTAATAGCACGACGACCTCCCGCATCGGTCTCGCGCCCCACAAGTTGTTGACCCAAAATGCCAGGAATTCCAGCCAAATTGGAAGTTTCCACCTGATCAAAAATTCCTTGTCGCAGAGTCGTAAAAGCAACATTTACCCCGTTATAGTTATCTGTCGGAATGGGAATGCCACCTTTACCTTGGTTGCCAGCAATGACATAGAGGACATTGTGAACGCGGGCTGACCAGTCAACGCATTGTGTTAGTAAGGCGTTACCATCCAAAACAGGATGCGGTCGCGGGTCACGGTCAAAGGTTTCGCCAAAGCTGAAGTTAATGGCACGGACATCACCCCCATTTTGCAGCGCGACTTGCTGAGCGGATAAGCACTCTTCTGGCTGACCGCCTGTTTTGAGTGAACCAACAGCAGCAGCATAGAGTCGCGCCCCTGGTGCAACTCCTGGTAAGGCTTTATCTGTGCTGATCATAATGCTGGCGACATTCTCGGCATGAGGATCTAGGTCTTTATTTGACTTAGCTTTGGTATTGCGTAAGAACACCCCAGTTGGAGCAATTGCATGATTTTGAAACACTGCCTTATCCCACCCAAACTCACCAGGACGACCGATTTCCACTTGTCCAATGGCAATCTTACGACCGAGCAGGTTGTAGGGAGGACTATGTAGGCGCAAAGCATCTATCCCCGCTTCTCCTAACGGCGGTGTCTCAAGCGCTAACAAGGGAAGACTTAGGCAGAGAGTGCTTATCCCCCCTACTATCCAGGTCAGTTTTTTAAACATCTATCGTCACGTCCAGAAAAGTACTCCGTTTTGAATAAGAACAATAAAGATTTTGTTAAACTTATTACAAATCGCCGACACTCGGCACTCAGCTATTCAAAAACGAGGACGCAGGAGAACCCCAGCCATGACCCAAACGTCATCTCAGAAGCCCGTTGTTATTGCTCCGTCTATCCTATCAGCAGATTTTAGCCGTTTAGGAGAAGAAATTCGCGCCGTAGATGCGGCTGGTGCCGACTGGATTCACATTGATGTCATGGACGGGCGTTTTGTCCCCAATATCACGATTGGTCCTCTCATTGTCGAAGCGATTCGCCCAATCACCGATAAACCACTAGATGTCCACTTAATGATTGTGGAGCCAGAAAAATACGTTGCAGACTTTGCTAAGGCTGGTGCTGACCATATCATCGTCCACGTAGAACACAATGCTTCGCCGCACCTACACCGCACTCTCGGTCAAATTAAAGAACTGGGAAAAAAGGCTGGTGCTGTGCTGAATCCTTCTACACCGTTAGATTTTCTTGAGTATGTCCTGGATCTTTGTGACTTGGTGCTGATTATGAGCGTCAACCCCGGTTTTGGCGGTCAGAGCTTTATCCCATCTGTAGTGCCCAAAATCCGTAAGCTGCGTCAGATGTGCGATGAGCGTGGTCTCGACCCCTGGATTGAAGTGGATGGGGGTTTAAAGCAGAATAATACTTGGCAAGTTTTAGAAGCTGGAGCCAATGCCATCGTCGCTGGCTCAGCAGTGTTTAAAGCAAAGGACTATGCGGAAGCGATCACTGGCATCCGTCACAGCAAGCGGCCTACTCCTGAACTAGCAACGGTGTGACATAAGAAAGCAGGGGCCCTGAGTTCCCCTGCTTTCGCTACTCTCTTACTTCTTACCTGTGGTGACTGCCTAACCATTTAGCGGCAGCGATTCCCAAAACCGCCGCTACTACAGGGTTGCTGAGAAATTTTATAATTCCAGGTTGCTCTGCTAGCACTTCTTGGAAGATATCAGGATGGTTATGATACGTAAAGGTTGCCAGCTTACTGACATCTTCTGCACTCATGCGATTAGGATTATGGGCAGAAAGACCTAACTGCTGCTCCAATTGACACTCATCTAGTCCTCTTGACTTCAAGTGCTTGAAGAATGATCGGGCGACATCATCACGCTCGTTCGGCTTAATCTGAGTGATCGCCTTTTGAAGTTCCGGCTCCATTTGGCTGGAAGGTATTTTGTCTGGATGCAAAGCTTTATCAAATAATTTGCGACGTTCGTCGTGCGATGAGCGCTGAGCAAAGTCATCAAAGTTTTCGTATTCTTGAGTCGGGTCTTTTGGAGTATCATCAAGGGATTCAGTGTTTCCCTGAGCCAAATCATGCATGATTTGACGCTTGTATTGTTCACTGCTCGTCATTATTGTTATCTCCTTTTTCACACAGAACAAAAGCAATTAGCAGTGAGGGGCATACAATTGATTTATTTCAACCCTCAGCTCTCAGGCAAATTTAGCTGCTGTTAGCCAACAACTAAAAGCTTTTGCGAACTATTCGTATGTAATCTTTTTTGACTGAGTGTCGTAATTAGCTGTCAGAATCAGTTTTTTATCAGGGGCATACATCAAAACTGTCAGGTCTTGATTTGGGAAATTCCGGTGGAAACCCTGTGCCAGGGAGCTTGCTAGAGGTTGGACTTCTTTCGGACGAACTTGAGGCGTAATCACAACCCCTAATTTGTTATCATCGCGCACGTATGCATCTTGAACCAATCCTTTACCTGTTTGGGTAACCCAATTACCGAAATCTTGCCCAGTAGGAGTATTGCCACGTTCCAGTTGAGCGTAAGTGCCAGTACTGCTGATTGTTTGCGAAGTACCTGGTTGTCTAGCCTGAACCGCCCCGTTACAAGCTACAGTTGTTGTGACCAGGACTAAAACTAATCCTATAGCCACTAGCACCTTGCGAATCTGGTGAAGTAGACTCACTTCCTTTTCCCCCTCAAAAAATACGGTTACAGGATTGAAATCCATTCGTATCTGAGCCTATAGCCTACGGGTTTAAGCAGCGATCACGCTACTTAAACCCGCACAACTATAAATCAGTTTTAGTCAAGTGCATCCTTGACCTTGTCTTTGACATCTTCTTTGGTATTCCTGACATTGCTCTCAGCCTGCTTAGCTTGACCTTCTGCTTGATGTTCAGGATCCCCAGTCACGTTTCCAAATGCTTCTTGAGCTTTGCCTTCAACGTTTTTACCTGCAGCTTTCGCTCTTTCTTCTAAGCTCATTTTATTTCTCCTTAGTTTTGCAATACTGACTGCGAAGCTGACAGACAGCTTTACAATCTTTTGTGGTTGTATTCACGTTTACAACTTATCTTATTTTTTTAAAACTAGCCTTCTACCAGAAGGTATATTAGTTTTCTCTGCTTAAAGAACGATACAACCAATGGTTATATTTGTCTGAGGGAGTAGCAGCAAGTTTCATTAGTCCTCTTCGTGATTTCCGTTTTTTAGACATAGGCTCACAATCTGAGAAATGAAATACCAGGATGAATGAGGATTGTGTTGAAGAACTTGGCAGATGAATTCATGATTTTTGTAAGTGCATATATGCTTAAGAGTTTATAATATAAATTGGACAAGGTAAAGATAGTAAAAGCTTGCGTTCCACGCGCTATTCTAATCAAAAAAATATGCCTGAATTCCAACTTCAAGCTCCTTTTAAGCCAATGGGCGATCAGCCTCAAGCCATTGCCCAACTTACTAGCAGTCTGGCAGCCAACCATCGCTATCAAACCCTATTGGGAGCAACAGGAACTGGCAAGACGTTTTCGGTAGCGGCAGTGATTGAAAAGATCGGAAAACCAACCCTGGTACTAGCTCACAATAAAACTCTAGCTGCTCAGCTTTGTAACGAGTTGCGAGAGTTTTTTCCTCATAGCGCAGTGGAATACTTTGTGAGCTACTACGATTACTATCAGCCTGAAGCTTATATCCCAGTCACTGATACCTATATAGAGAAAACTGCATCAATCAACGATGAGATTGATATGCTGCGGCATTCGGCAACGCGATCGCTATTTGAGCGTCGAGATGTGATCGTCGTTGCTTCCATTAGTTGTATTTACGGTTTAGGCATCCCGGCCGAGTACCTAAAAGCCGCTATTCCTCTACAAGTAGGAATGGAAGTTAATCAACGTCAGATTCTGCGAGATTTGGTTTCAGTTCAGTACAGCCGTAACGATTTAGAAATGGGTCGGGGACGTTTCCGCGTCCGAGGCGATGTCCTAGAAATTGGTCCAGCTTATGAAGACAGAATTGTCCGGGTAGAATTCTTTGGGGATGAAATTGACGCCATTCGTTACATCGATCCGGTGACTGGGGAAATTATCAAGAGTGTAGAAGCCATGAGTATCTACCCAGCTCGTCACTTTGTGACACCAGAGGAACGGCTAGAAGCGGCAATTGAGGCGATTGAGCAGGAATTAGAGTGGCAGAGGACGCAGTTGCAGGCAGCAGGCAAGCTACTAGAAGCGCAACGTTTAGATCAGCGGACTAGGTATGATTTGGAGATGTTGCGGGAGATTGGTTACTGTAATGGCGTCGAAAACTACTCCCGCCACTTAGCAGGACGCCAACCTGGGGAGCCACCAGAGTGTTTGGTTGATTATTTTCCGAAAGACTGGTTGTTAGTAATAGATGAATCTCACGTTACCGTGCCGCAAATCCGTGGGATGTACAATGGCGACCAAGCTCGGAAAAAAGTGTTAATTGAACATGGCTTTCGCCTACCTAGTGCGGCTGATAACCGACCTTTGCAGGCAGACGAGTTCTGGAAAAAGGTGAACCAGTGTATTTTTGTTTCTGCCACGCCAGGAAGTTGGGAATTAGAAGTTTCCGAGGGGCGAGTGGCTGAGCAAGTCATTCGCCCAACTGGAGTTATCGATCCGGAAATTTTTGTTCGTCCTACTCCTGGTCAAATTGATGACCTGTTAGGTGAGATTAAAGATAGAGTCGATCTGCGGGAACGAGTTTTGATTACGACTCTCACCAAGCGAATGGCAGAAGATCTGACAGAGTATCTGCAAGAGCAAGGGATTCGGGTGCGCTATCTGCACTCAGAGATTAACTCAATTGAGCGGATTGAGATTCTCCAGGAGCTGAGAGAGGGGAATTTTGATGTGTTGATTGGGGTCAACCTGCTGCGGGAGGGGTTGGATCTACCAGAAGTTTCTCTGGTAGCAATATTGGATGCTGATAAAGAAGGGTTTTTGCGGGCGGAGCGATCGCTGATTCAAACTATCGGTCGAGCAGCTCGTCACGTCAGGGGGCAAGCAATTCTCTATGCAGATAACCTCACTGACAGCATGATTAAAGCTATTGACGAAACCGAGCGGCGACGAGGGATTCAGTTGGCATACAATCGGCTGCACGGGATCACGCCCCAGCCGATCAGCAAAAAATCTGGCAACGCGATTTTGTCTTTCCTAGAAGTCTCGCGGCGGTTGAATGCTCAACAATTGGAAGTCGCATACGAACAGATAGACGATCTGCCGTTAGAGCAGATTCCAGAATTAATCGGTCAACTAGAGGGGCAGATGAAAGAAGCCGCAAAGAACTTGGAGTTCGAGGACGCGGCAAAGTACCGCGATCGGATTAAGCACCTGCGGGATAAGTTGCTGGGACATTAAGCCATCTAAAACCTGAACATTGCCCTCAACCCATCTTCTACAGGTTGATACTGTTCAGGAGGTAATATGCCCCGATAGCCTAGCACTCGACGGATATCTACAGCACGTACTTGATCGATCAGCACTATCGAGTCACATGGTAGGTTGCCCATTCCAGCTTGAAGGCGAGGATATAGGGTCGGATTTCGCGCCAC